>DAIBSV010000023.1 GCA_027415455.1 Nitrospirota bacterium
GTCCCTTCGGAAAGGAGAGTCTCGAGGTCCTCGTCGTACTGTCAATGGTTGATGGGCCAATCCAAAAGAGGGGTCCCTACAGGACGGGCTGGGAGACGACCCCGGCGCGCCGGTCCCGCTCCTTCTTGCGCTCGAGGCGGTTTAAGGCCTCGAGGTAGGCCCGGGCCGAAGCCACGAGAATGTCCGTGTCGGCACCGTGGCCCGCCGCGACCCGCCCGTCCTCCTCGAGGCGGACCGTCACCTCTCCCAGGGCGTCGCTCCCCCCGGTGATCCCCTTGACGGTGAAGGAGAGAAGGCGGGCGCTGGAACCTGTCAGCTTGGAAAGGGTGCGGTAGATGGCGTCCACGGGGCCGGACCCCAGGCCGGCCATCTGCCGCTCCTCCCCGTCGACGGCGAGGACGATGGTGGCGGTGGGAGGGACCAGGGTCCCGCCGCTCACGGCCAGCCGCTCGAGGCGGAACCGGTCCGCGCCCTGTCCGGACGTCCCTTCGGAAAGGAGAGTCTCGAGGTCCTCGTCGTAGATATCCTTCTTCTGGTCCGCGAGCTTCTTGAACCGGACGAAGGCCTGGGAAAGCTCCTCCTCGGAAAGGCGGTACCCCAGGGTCTCGAGCCGGCTCCGGAAGGCGTGCCGTCCGGAATGCTTGCCAAGGACCAGGGCCCCCTCGGAGAGCCCGACCTGCTCGGGAAGCATGATCTCGTAGGTGCGCTTGTCCTTCAGGAGTCCGTCCTGGTGGATCCCCGATTCGTGGGCGAAGGCGTTGGCCCCGACGATCGCCTTGTTGGGCTGGACCAGCATCCCGGTGATGGTCTGGACCAGGCGCGAGGCCCGGATGAACTCCTCGCTCCGGACCCGGGTATCGAGGCCGAAGGCGGCGCGACGGACCTTGAGGGCCATCACGACCTCCTCCATCGCGGCGTTTCCCGCGCGCTCCCCGATGCCGTTGATGGTGCACTCGATCTGGCGGGCGCCTCCCTCGATGGCCGCCAGGGAATTCGCGACGGCAAGCCCCAGGTCGTTGTGGCAGTGGGCCGAGAAGACCACCTCTCGGGCTCCCGGCACCGTGGCCACGAGAAAGGCCACGAGTTCGCGGAACTCCGAGGGGAGGGCGTATCCGACCGTGTCGGGGATGTTGATCGTCCGGGCTCCGGCGGCGATGGCGACCCCCACCGACCGGGCCAGGAAGTCCCGGTCGCTTCGGGTGGCGTCTTCGGCCGAAAACTCCACGTCCCCCACCAGCCCGGCCGCCCTTCGGACCGAGCGGTCGATGGTCTCGAGGACCGCCTCGGGGGAGAGGCCCAGCTTCTTCTCCATGTGGAGGGCGGAGGTCGCGATGAAGAGGTGGATCCGGGGTGCGGCGGCGCCCGAAAGAGCCCGGGCGGCGGTCTCCAGATCCTCGGGCCGGCACCGGGAGAGGGCGCAGATGGAGGAGTTCCGGACCTCGGAGGCGATCGCCGCCACCGCCGCGAAGTCGTCGGGAGAGGCGACGGGAAAGCCTGCCTCGATGACATCGACCCCCATCTTTTCAAGCTGGCGGGCGATCTGGAGCTTCTCCTCCTTCTGCATGGAGGCTCCCGGGCTCTGCTCCCCGTCCCGGAGCGTCGTGTCGAAGATGCGGATCATTCCCTGGTCCATGGCTCTCGTTCCTTTCTGTTTGGCCCCGCTCCCCGAGAATTCAGCGGTTCCGGGGGACCCCGGCCGCCGGAAGCGAATGACCCTGGCCCGGCGCTTCACCGTGCCCCCCATCCATCCCAGAACCGGATCGCCGGGATCCCCCACCGGCTTCCGGACGCCCACCCGGTAAAGAAAATATTCGAAGGGGCCGAGAAGGGCGTAGAGAAGGATTCCCGCGAAAAGGCTCGAGGAGGGGTAGAGGAAGAAGGAGAGGGCGACGATCATCACCGTGACGAAGGTCGGCATCGGTTTCCTGAGGAGATGCACCTCCTTGAAGCTCCGGTACCGGAGCGGGCTCACCATGAGAATCGAAACCGTGTAGGTCGCCAGCAGGAAGAATCCCGAAGGGAAGGAAAAAAAGTGGGACAGGGGCCCGTTCCGGGCGAGTTCGGCGGAGACCAGAACCAGGGCTCCGGCCGGAATGGGAAGCCCGAGGAAATACTTGGAGGAAATCTTGCTGGTCATGACGTTGAAGCGGGCAAGCCGCAGGGCGCCGCAGGCCAGAAAGAGGAAGGCCGCCGCCATACCCAGGCGATGGTAGGCGAAAAGGTCGGAATTGTACACCAGAAGAGCCGGGGCGGCCCCGAAGGAGACGAGGTCGGCCAGGCTGTCGAACTCGACGCCGAAGGCGCTCGTGGCCCGGGCGAGCCGCGCCACCTTGCCGTCGAGGTTGTCGAAGACGGCGGCGATCAGGATGGCCAGGGCGGCCTCCCTGAACCGGTGCTGGAAGCCCGCGAGAATCGAGTAGAAGCCGAAGAAAAGGTTCCCTGCCGTAAAGAGATTGGGAAGGATGTAGATTCCCCGGCCCCGGGGTCGTTCCGGGGCCGGGATGTCGTCACTCCGGTAGGATTCCAAGGATTGTCTCCCCTCCTTTGACCGTCTCACCCAGGCGAACGGACAGGGCCGTCCCGACCGGAAGGTCGAGATCGACGCGGGACCCGAAACGGATGAGACCGAAAAGCGTTCCTGCCGAAAGTGCGTCACCTGCCTCGGCATAGCAGAGAATCCGGCGGGCAATCAGACCCGCCACCTGTACCATTATAACCTTCTCCCCCGACGGGGTGCGAATCTCCACCCGGTTTCGTTCGTTCAGCTCCGAGGCCTTGTCGAAGGAGGCGTTCAGGAAGGCTCCCGGAAAGTAGGTGACACCCGTCACCGTCCCGTCCACGGGAATCCTGTTCAGGTGGACGTTGAAGACGTTCATGAAGATCGACACCCGGACCCGGCCCGAGACCGGATCGGGGCCGGCCACGACGATCTTGCCGTCGGCGGGGGAGAGGACCCGTCCGGGGGGACCCTCCGGAACCCGCCGGGGGGGGTTCCGGAAAAAGTTCACCACGAAGGCCGGCAGAAGAAGGGAGAGCCATCCCAACGGAGCCCACGCCCAGAAGAGCCCCGCCGAAATTCCGGCGGCGATCAGGATGAAGGGAACCCCCTCCCGGGCCACGGGGGTCCGGAAATGATCGGAGCCGACCTTCATCGGCGAACCTGGACGTTCTTCAATTCTTGTTTCGGTCGACGATGCGGGAACTCTTCATCCAGGGCATCATGGACCGGATCTCCTCTCCGACACGCTCGATGGGATGCTCCCGGCCCTGCCGTTCCAGAGCCTGGAAGACCGGCTTTCCGGCCTTGTTCTCGAGGACGAACTCGCGGGCGAAGACGCCGGTTCGGATCTCGTCGAGGATCTTCTTCATCTCGGCGCGGACCGAATCGTTCACGATCCTCCGTCCCCGGGTCAGATCGCCGTACCGGGCGGTGGTGCTGATGGAATACCGCATGTTGGAGATCCCGCCCTCGTAGATCAGGTCCACGATGAGCTTCACCTCGTGGAGACATTCGAAGTAGGCCATCTCCGGCGCATATCCCGCCTCGACCAGGGTCTCGAAGCCGGCGGTGATGAGGGCGGAGAGTCCCCCGCACAGGACGGCCTGTTCCCCGAAGAGATCGGTCTCCGTCTCTTCACGGAAGGAGGTCTCGAAGATCCCCGCCCGGCCTCCGCCGATGGCGCCCGCATAGGCCAGCGCATTCTCCTTGGCCGATCCGGAGGCATCCTGATGGACGGCGACGAGGCAGGGGACTCCCGATCCCTTCTGGTATTCCGAGCGGACGAGGTGTCCTGGGCCCTTGGGGGCGACCAGCATGACGTCGACATCGGCCGGGGGCTGGATCTGGCCGAAATGGATGTTGAAGCCGTGGCCGAAGGCCAGCGTCATGCCCGGGCGAAGGTTCGGGGCGATCTCGTTCTGGTAGACCTCGGCCTGTTTTTCGTCGGGCAGAAGGATCATGACGAAATCGGCCTTCCGGACGGCGTCGGGAACGGAGACCGGGGTGAAGCCGAAACCCTCGGCCTTCTTCTTCGAGCTTCCGGACCGGATGCCGATCGTGACGTCGACTCCGGACTCCTTGAGGTTCAGGGCATGGGCATGGCCCTGGCTCCCGAAACCGATGATGGCCACCTTCCTGGAACGGATCCGCTCGATGTTCGTGTCGGCTTCATAATAGATCGACGATTTCAATGACGACTCCATGGATTCAGGGTTTGTTTGTCCGGTGGGACGGAAAGGGCCGTCAGGCCGGGAGCTCTCCGTCGCTGCGCTGGGGCCGGGACGAGGGTCGGGGCTCCTCCCGGGCGATCGCGATCGCTCCGGAGCGGACGAGCTCCTTGATGCCCAGGGGGCGGAGAAGCCCGATCATGGCCTCGATCTTTTCCTCCTCCCCGGTCACCATCAGGGTGTAGGTGGAGGACGAGATGTCGACGATGTGGGCCCGGAAGATTTCCGCGATGCGGAAGGCCTCCTGGCGATCCTCGGGACGGGTTGTGGTGTTGACCTTGACCATGACCGTCTCCCGGGAGACGAAGGAGGATTCGGAGAGGTCCACCACCTTGATGGTGTCGATCAGCTTGTTGAGCTGCTTGGTGATCTGCTCCACGACCCGGTCGTCGCCCACGGTCACGATGGTCATCTGGGCCACCGAGGGATCGGTTCCCTGCCCCACCGAGAGGCTCTCGATGTTGTAGCCGCGGGCGCTGAAGAGTCCGGCAACCCGGGTGAGGACCCCGAAACGGTTCTCGACCAGGATCTGGATGTGGTGCTTCTTCTGGGAGGATTCGGCGCTCATGCGGTGATCACCGCATCCTTTTCCCTTCGTCCGGATTTGCCCGCCTTCGGCTGCGGGGGCGCCTCGAAGATCATTTCGACGTTGGATCCTCCCGCCGGAACCATGGGAAAGACGTTTTCCTCGGGATCGACCATGAACTCCATCAGGACGGGACCCTTTGTGGACAACCCCTTGAGCAGGACCTCCTCGACCTGGTCGGTCTTCGAGGCGCGGAACCCGGCCACGCCGAAGGCCTCGGCGAGTTTCACGAAGTCGGGACTCTGTCCGATGAAGGAAGAGGAATAGCGGCCTCCGTAGAAGAACTCCTGCCACTGGCGGACCATCCCCAGGTATTTGTTGTTCAGGACGATGATCTTGACGGGGATCTCGAGGGAGGCCACCGTCGCCATCTCCTGGATGTTCATCATGAAGCTGCCCTCTCCGGTGACGGCGAGAACCCGCCTTTTTGGAAAGGCCCTCTGGGCTCCGATGGCCGCGGGAAAGCCGTATCCCATCGTGCCGAGCCCGCCCGAGGTGAGCCAGGTCCGGGGGGTGAGGAACTTGAAGAACTGGGCCGTCCACATCTGGTGCTGACCCACATCGGTCGAGACGATGCAGTCCCCTCCGGTCAGGTCGAAGGCCTTCTCGATCACGAACTGGGGCTTGATCACCTCCGGATCCTTCCGGTAGGTCAGGGGATGCTCCTCCTTCCAGTCCTCGATCTGCCGGTGCCAGGAATCGAGCGGGGTCAGCCCCTCCTCGTCCCGGATCTTCCGGAGATCCTCGAGAAGATCCGAGAGGATCAGGCGGGCGTCGCCCACAATCGGCACATCGACATGAAAATTTTTTCGGATCGAGGTGGGATCGATGTCGATGTGGATGACCTTCGAGTGGGGGGAGAACTCCGCGATCTTTCCCGTCACCCGGTCGTCGAACCGGGCTCCGACGGCGATAAGGAGATCGCAGTGGTGGACGGCCATGTTCGCGGCGTATGTCCCGTGCATTCCCAGCATCCCCATGAAGAGGGGATGGGTTCCCGGGAAGGCCCCGAGTCCCATGAGCGTGAGTGTCACGGGAATCCCGGAGAGAGCGACCAGCTCGGCAAGCTCCCCGTGGGAGTCGGAGGCGATGACCCCTCCTCCGACGTAGAGAACGGGTTTTTTGGCCTTGGCCATCAGCTGGGCGGCCTTCCGGATCTGCCAGCGGTTGCCCTGGACGGTCGGGTTGTATCCCCTGAGTGTCAGGGTCTCGGGATAGCGGAACTCTCCCCTGTCGGTGATGACGTCCTTGGGAATGTCCACGAGGACGGGGCCCGGCCGCCCGGAACGGGCGATGTAGAAGGCCTCCTTGACGATTCTCGGAAGCTCGGCGATGTTCCGGACCAGGAAGTTGTGCTTGGTGCAGGAGCGGCTGATCCCGACGATGTCCGCCTCCTGGAAGGCATCGTTTCCGATCATCTTGGTCGGAACCTGGCCGGTGATGACGACCAGGGGGATGGAGTCCATGTGGGCGTCGGCGAGGCCCGTGACGGTGTTGGTGGCGCCGGGGCCGGAGGTGACCAGGACGACGCCGACCTCTCCCGTCGTCCGGGCATATCCTTCTGCGGCGTGAACCGCACCCTGCTCGTGGCGCGTGAGGACGACGGAAAGGGAGGGATCCTTGTAGAGGGCATCGAAAATCGGAAGGACGACGCCTCCCGGATATCCAAAAATCTGGGAGACCTTCTCCTTCTTCATGCACTCGAGGAGCATCTCCGCGCCAGTCATTTTCACCATCTGTGAATCTCCTTGGGGGACCTTTTTTGAGGTTCAAAATTTAATTGTAGGAAATGGAAGGAAACCCGGTCAAGTTTTCCGTCGTAAAAACTGAAGGGGACGGGAAATGGTCTTCAGTCGAAGGGTTTTTCGGAAACGGATAGGAGGGCGAGGAACGAGAACCTCATGAAATCCCGGTTGGCGGTAAGAAGACGGCGAACGCCATGCTCCCGGCACACGGCCGCGATCTGGGCATCGAAGGCGAGGTTTCCCCGGGCATCCCCCGTTGTGAGAAGACCGGAAAAGATTTCAAAGTATCGGCTTCCGGGAGAGAGAATCCTGAGGACGGGACTCCGAAGAAGACCGGTCAGCGATCCGGTCGCTTCCTCGAGTGTGGAGGGAGGATCGAAGATTCTTGGATGGGTTGTGACGCGCACGAACTCGCCCAGACAAAATACGGGAATTCCCCACAGTTGGCTTCCCTCGGAAAGATGGCGAAGCCATTTGAGTGATTCTTCGTGAAGGGGAAGGTCCTGACGATGGGCGTAGATCAGGATATTCGTGTCGACGGCGATCAAGAAGGGCCGTCCATGAGGTCCAAAAGCGATCTTCGGTCGGAGAGGTCGACCCCCGGACGAAGGGCGCCCTTCACAACGATCCACTCCATCTTGAAAGGGGTTGCCCTGTTTTCCGATTCGCGCTTAAAGAATTCCCTCAGAGACTCTTCGATGACTTCCCTCAGTGTCTGCCCCGTTTCGGCCGCCCTTTTTTTCGCTTCTTTCATCAGGGTGTCGTCGATGTCGATCGTTGTTCTCATACATATTACCATACCTTTAATCCATAAATATGTCAAAGATCAATTGATCCTGTTTTTTTTTATTTTTTTGGTTTTAAAGTCTTTTAGAAACCCCATTAGGAATGTGCCGAAAGATGGGGGAAAGGACCGATTCCTCTTCAGGATCGGATTCTTGATGTTCTTGAAAGATTGTGGAAAGAGAGGTGTAAAATCTCGGGAATTGATTCCTCGAATCTTCTCTGATACGATCAGTCCCACCTCAGATCGGTCCCGTAATCGGCTCTTCCGGATATGAATTAATCGTTAAAATTAGAACATTTATTGATTAAGAACCCGTCTTGTCCGGGAAATTTTTTCTCCCGGATTTTTCATTGTTATTCCACAAGTTTTCCACAGTCTGTTAAAAACTTTTCCCGACCATGTCTTCGGGTCTTCGATCGAGAGATTTTTCATGCAGGATTTATGGCAGGACACCCTGAAATACATCGATGATTCCGAGGGAGCCAGCGTTCTCGAGGGTGTTCGGGACATCTACCGGGAATGCCGCCTCGAACAGGAGGACAACAGGCTGATTCTGGTCGTTCCGAACGGCTTCGTGAGCCGTCTCGTCTCGGGCCGCCACCAGGAATCGATCCTCCGGGCCTGCCGGACCCTGCTCGACCGGGACGACCTGGAATTCTCGATCAGGGTTTCCGAGGAGAAAAAATCGAAGAAATCCCGGGAATCGGGACGCAAGGCGGGACTTCCCATGAAGGAGCCCGAGGTCAAGGCGTCCGAACCGGATTGGGACAACCATCTCATCACCCGGTACCTTTTCGACAACTACGTGGTGGGGGAAAGCAACCGCTTCGCCCATGCGGCCGCCTACCAGGTTTCCGAAAATCCCGGGAAATCCTACAACCCTTTCTATATCTACGGGGGGGTCGGTCTGGGAAAAACCCATCTGGTCAATGCCGTGGGCAACACCATCTTCCGGCGGAGCCCGGAAAAGAAGATCCTCTACCTGACCACCGAATCCTTCCTGAACGAAATGGTGAACGCGATCAAGTTCAACAAGATGAGCGAATTCCGGGAACGCTACCGCTCCATCGACGTCCTGATCGTCGACGACATCCAGTTCCTCTCGAACAAGGAGAGGACCCAGGAAGAGTTCTTCCACACCTTCAACGCCCTCTTCGAGAGCGGGCGGCAGATCATCCTGACCAGCGACTGCGCCCCCAACGAAATCATGACGCTAGAAGAGCGGCTCCGGTCCCGATTCTCGTCCGGGCTGATCGCCGACATCCAGATTCCGGATTTCGAGACGAAGGTCGCGATCCTCACCGAAAAAATGAAGCAGGAGGGGATCAATCTCTCCGAAGATGTGATCTACTTCCTTGCCACCAGCATCAAGTCGAACATTCGGGAGCTCGAGGGCGCGATGATCCGCCTCGGGGCCTACCAGACGCTGATGGGCAAGCCGGTGACGATCGAGGTCACCCGGCGCCTCCTCTCGAACATGATCCAGAACGCCTCCACCCCCCTTCATACCGAGGCGATCCTGAACGAGGTGGCCACCTTCTACAAGGTGTCCCCCAAGGAGATCCGTTCGAAAAAGAGGAACCGGTCCATCGCCATCGCGCGCCAGGTCGCGATCTACCTTCTCCGGGACCTGACCCAGATGTCCTTTCCGGAAATCGGGCGCGAGATGGGCGGCCGGGATCATTCCACCGCGATCTACGCCTTCAAGACGGTGGACGAGAACCGCGATTCCGACGCGATCCTCTCCCGGGACATCGAACTTCTCAGGAGAAAACTCCTGCAATCCCTGTGACGCGAATCCCCCGTTTTGGACCCATGCCATCCAAAGGAGCCGGTTTGTGGAATTTTCTATAGAACAGAGCGTCTTTCTCGAAGGTCTCGAAAAGGTCTCCATCCTCTCCGACCGCAAGAACATCGCCCTTCTTTCCTCCCATATCCTTCTCGACGCCAGGGACAACGAGGTCACACTGGTCTCTTTCGACCAGTCGGCGGGAGGACGTCTGCGCCTTCCCGCCGCCGTTTCGGTTCCCGGCCAGGCGACCGTCCTGGGAAAAAAGCTTTTCCAGATCGTGCGCGAACTCTCTCCCGGTCCGGTCCGCCTCTCGAAGGACCCCTCCGACAGAAAATCCATGACGACCCTGGAGAAGGACAGCGCCCTCTTTCACCTGAAGGGGATCGATCCCCGGGATTTCGCCGCCTTTCCGGAAATCGCCCCCGAGTATTCCTTCGGGATTCCTCTCCGGGATCTCCTGCGGCTCCTCCATCGGACCCTTCCTTTCGTCGAGGACGAGGAGAAGGACTACATGAACGGGGTTCTCTTCCAGCGTGAGCGCGAGGCGGGAGGACGGACTACCCTCAATGTGGTGGGGACGGACGGAAGCGGACTCCATCACGGTCAGATCCCGCTGGGCGAGGAGGGCGGGATCGACCTGGGAGAACAGGGCCAGAAGCGCTTTCTGGTCAAGCGGCGGCACATCGCCGATTTCGTCCGCCTCCTCGAGACCGACGCGAAGGAGGAAAATCTCACCGTCGAGGTCTCGGTGAATCCCCGGTACGCCCTCTTCCAGTGGCTCGGATTCTACTTCTTCGTCCGGCTCCTCGACCTGCGGTATCCCAACTACCGGGACGTCTTTCCCGAGGAGAACAGCGTGACCATCGACATGTCCCGGGAGGCCTTCGCCTCCATGCTGAAGCGGGCCTCCCTGATATCCGACCGGAACCTCGAAATCGAGATGCTCTGGAACGAGCGGTCGGTGACGGTCAAGTCCCAGAACCTCGACATCGGGGACTCCCGGGAAGAGTCTCCCGCGATCGTGAACGGACCGGGAAGCTCCTTCTTCTTCAGCCTCGAGTCCCTGTCCAAGCTTCTCGGGGTCGTCGGCGGCGTCACCCTCCGGATGCAGGCCATCATCAACGAGGACCCTGAGGAGCACAACCGCGTTCCGGTCATCTGGAGCTCTCTGGAAGAACCCCAGTCCCGGTATGTTATCATGCCTCTGGGAGCCGAAAGCTGAGGAAGCCCCCGGGCGAGTTCCCGTCCGGACCTTGTTCCGTGAATCCCCATCCCCTGAAAGGAAGCGTGCACCCTTGAATTCATCGGCCGAGCCAGTCTATGGAGAACAGCAGATCCGGGTCCTCGAAGGTCTCGAGGCGGTACGGGTCCGTCCCGGCATGTATATCGGAAGCACCGGGATCGACGGGCTTCACCACCTGGTCTACGAACTCGTCGACAACAGCGTCGACGAATCGCTTGCCGGCTTCTGCTCGGAGATCAACGTCATTCTTCACGCCGACCGGTCGGTCACCGTCCGGGACAACGGCCGGGGAATCCCGACGGGGACGCATCCCGAGCAGAACCGCTCCGCCGCCGAGGTTGTCCTGACCGTCCTTCACGCCGGAGGAAAATTCGACAACAATACCTACAAGGTTTCCGGCGGACTCCATGGCGTCGGCGTCTCGGTCGTCAATGCCCTTTCCGAGACCCTGTTTCTCGACATCGACCAGAAGGGCCAGCATTTCCGCCAGGTGTACCACAAGGGGACTCCCGAATCTCCGCTCGCCGTCACCGGTCCCTCGGACCGGACCGGGACCGCCATCCGCTTCTATCCCGACCTCACCATCATGGAAACCGACCAGTTCTCCTACGATGTGCTGGCCCACCGCTTCCGGGAGCTCTCCTTCCTGAACCCCACCCTGACGATCACCCTGGCCGAGGAGGAGACCCTCCGGGAGTCGGTCTTCCACGACGAGGGAGGCATCCGTTCTTTCCTGTCCTTCGTGAACGAGAACAAGCGGGTCCTCCACGAACCCCTCTTTTTCCGGAAGGTCCTCGAGAACGGGGCGACCTTCGAGGTCTCCTTCCAGTACCAGGACACCACCGACGCCGAGACCCTCCTCTCCTACGTGAACAACATCCCGACCCGGGAGGGCGGCTCCCACGTCCGGGGATTCCGGTCGGCGCTCACGAAGGTGGTCAACCGCTTCATCCGGGAGAAGAACCTGAACAAGGGGGAGGAGGTCAGGGGCGAGGACATCCGGGAGGGACTCTCCGCCATCGTGAGCATCAAGATTCCGAATCCCCAGTTCGAGGGGCAGACCAAGGCGAAGCTCGGGTCGAGCTGGGTGGCGGGGGCGATGGAGACCTTCCTGTCGGAGTCTCTCGAAGACGCCTTCGAAAAACAGGGAGCGGTGGCCCGGGCGATCGCCGACAAGGCGATCCTGTCGGCCCAGGCCCGGGAGGCGGCGCGCAAGGCCCGGGAGCTGACCAAGCGCAAGAACGTCCTCGAGGGCTCGAACCTTCCCGGAAAACTGGCCGACTGCCAGGAGAACGATCCGGCCCGGTCCGAGCTCTACATCGTGGAGGGGGATTCGGCCGGCGGCTCGGCCAAGCAGGGCCGCGACCGCCGATTCCAGGCGATCCTTCCCCTCAAGGGAAAGATCCTGAATGTGGAGAAGACCAAGGGGGTGGAGAAGTTCATCACCCACGACGAGGTCCGGGCCCTGATCACCGCCGTCGGGTGCGGTCTGGGGGACGAGGATTTTTCCCTCAAGAACCTCCGGTACCACAAGATCATCATCATGACCGACGCCGACGTGGACGGCGCCCACATCCGGACCCTCCTCCTCACCTTCTTCTTCCGCCACATGAACCGCCTGATCGACGGAAGCTACGTCTACATCGCCCAGCCCCCGCTCTACAAGGTCGTCTACCAGAAGCAGGAGCGCTACCTCCTGAACGACCAGGCCCTGGAGGCCTTCGTCCTCGAGAAGGCCGTGGAGCGGGTCTCCTTTGCCAACGGGATAGACGGTCCCTGGATCGACGGAGAGGAGGCGGTCCGCCGCCTCCTGGTTCTCTCCCGCTACGAGCAGGAGGTCCGCTACTGGGGAAACCGGGTCGGCCACGCCGCTCTCCTGCGGCTCTTCGGTCTCTATCCCGGCCTGTCGGGCGAGGTGCTCCATCGGGAGGAGGAGGCCCGGGGCTTCATCGATTTCTGCCGGAGCCGCTATGCCGAGACGACGGGGGGCGGTGCGCTATCCGGCCGGGCCGAGCCGGTTCCGCACGCAGAGAACCCGCTCTACCGCCTCGTCTTCGAAACGCGCCAGCTGGGTTACGAGTCGACCCTCGTCCTCGATCCGTCCCTTTTCGGGGGGATGGTCGGAGGATCCCGGTCGCTGCGGAGCCTGAAGGCGGAATCCCTTCAGGGACCCTACCGGGTCCGCCAGAAGGAGTCGGGGGAGGAGGCGGTCTACGACATGCCGGACCGGGCCCTGGAGGCGATCACCGGCCCGATCCGTTCGAAGATCGCCCTCCAGCGGTACAAGGGGCTGGGCGAGATGAACCCCGAGCAGCTCTGGGAGACGACGATGGATCCGGCCAAGAGGACGCTTCTCAAGGTCTCCATTCCGGACTACATCGAGGCCGACCGCATCTTCACCATCCTGATGGGAGACCAGGTCGCTCCCCGACGCGAGTTCATCGAACAGAACGCCCTCGACGTCTCCAACCTCGATATCTGACAGCCGGAGGTCCTTTTTGGAACAGCATCCCATTGAAACGACGGTCTCCATCGACGAGGAAATCCGGACCGCCTATCTGAACTATTCCATGAGCGTCATCGTCGGAAGAGCCCTTCCCGATGCCCGGGACGGCCTGAAGCCGGTCCAGCGCCGGGTCCTCTACGCCATGCACGAGATGGGCGTCCGGCCCGGGACCGCCTACCGGAAATCGGCCCGCATCGTCGGCGACGTCATCGGAAAATACCATCCCCACGGCGACACCGCCGTCTACGACACGGCGGTCCGCCTCGTCCAGCCCTTCACCCTCCGGTATCCCCTGATCGACGGCCAGGGGAACTTCGGATCGGTGGACGGGGACGCCCCCGCCGCCATGCGTTACACGGAAATCCGCCTCACGCGCCTCGCCGAGGAGATGATGGCCGAGCTCGACGAGGAGACGGTGGACTGGGCCCCGAACTACGACGAGTCCATGGAGGAGCCGCGGGTCCTTCCGGCCTCCCTCCCCTTGCTTCTCCTGAACGGCTCGGCCGGAATCGCGGTCGGCATGGCCACCAACATCCCGCCACACAACCTGACCGAGGTCCTGACCGCCCTTCTGCACCTCATCGACCATCCGGAGGCCACCAACGACGATCTCATGTCCTTCGTCACGGGTCCGGATTTTCCGACGGGGGGGATCATTCTCGGCCGCTCCGGCATCGAGTCCGCCTATCGCACCGGCCGGGGATCGATCGTGATGCGGGGGGTGGTCGACGTGGAGGACAGCACCCGGAGCGACCGGCAGTCCCTGGTCGTGCGCGAGATCCCCTACCTGGTGAACAAGGCCCGCCTGATCGAAAAGATCGCCGAGCTGGTGCGCGAGAAAAAGCTCGAGCACATCTCCGACATCCGGGACGAGTCGGACCGGGACGGGATGCGCATCGTGATCGACCTCAAGCGGGAGGCCATCCCCCGCATCATCATGAACCAGCTCTTCCTCCTGACTCCGCTCCAGAGCTCCTTCGGGTACAACGCCGTCTCGATCGTCAACGGCCGTCCCGAAACCCTCTCGCTGGCCGAATCCCTCCGGACCTTCCTCCATTTCCGGCAGGACGTCGTGACCCGACGGACCCTCTTCCGGCTCCGGAAGGCCCGGGAACGCTTCCACATTCTCGAAGGGCTCCGGCGGGCGATCGACCTGATCGACGAGATCATCAGCCTGATCCGGGCCTCGGGCTCCCCCGAGGAGGCCCGGAACGGTCTCGTCTCGAACTTCCAGTTTTCCGCGATCCAGGCACAGGCGATCCTCGATCTGCGCCTCCAGAGGCTCACGGGCCTCGAGCGGGAGAAGATCGAAGCCGAATACCGGGAGGTGGCCGCCCTCATCGCCTCCCTCGAACTGATCCTCTCTTCCCGCCAGAACCTTCTCGAGGTGATCCGGACAGAGACCCGGAGCCTTCTTGAGCGTTTCGGGGACGAGCGCCGGACCCGGATCGTTCCGGACGAGGGGGAGCTGACCCCCGAAGCCCTGATTCCCGACGATCCCTTTCTCGTCACTCTCTCCTACGAGGGGTACATCAAGCGGATGCCGGACGCGGTGCTCCCCACCCAGCGCCGCGGTGGAAAGGGCCGGATCGGCGTCACCCTCAAGGAGGACGACTGCCTGATCGCCACCCTTACCGCCCACGCCCACGACACCCTCCTCTTCTTCACCGACCTGGGCAAGGTCTACCGGCTCAAGACCTACGAGCTTCCGGAGGCCCAGCGGACCGCCCGGGGAAAACACCTGCTCTCCCTGCTCTCCCTCTCTCCCGACGAAAGGGTGGCGGCGATCCTTCCGGTCCGCTCCTTCGACGGGGAGAATCTCCTGCTCTTCGGTACCTCCCGCGGATTCTTCAAGAGGACGAAGCTCTCCGAATACGCCAATATCCGTCAGGGGGGTCTCATCGCCACCGTCCTGGAGGAGGGGGACCGTCTCGCCCGGGTTCTGGTGGCCCATCCCGACCGCCGGATCGTGGTGGCGACCCGGAACGGCATGTCGATCCGGTTCGACTGCCAGGAGGTCCGGGTCACCGGCCGGGCGACCCGGGGAGTCCGGGCGATCCGCCTGGGGCCGGACGATTCGGTGGTCAGCTTCGAGGAGGTGGCGGAGAGCGACTTCCTTCTCGTCACCACCGAACTGGGATACGGCAAGCGGGTGGACAGCAACGTCTTCCGTCTCCAGAAGAGGGGAGGAAAGGGCGTCCGCATCGCGAAGGTCACGCCGAAGACCGGGCCGGTCGTCGCGATCCTCAAGGTGACCGAACGGGACGACATCGCCGTGGTGACCAATACCGGACGGGTGATCCGGATCCCCTCCGACCAGGTCCGGATGACCGGCCGGATGGCCCAGGGGGTTCGCCTGGTCAATCTGTCGGACACGCCCGGAGAGACGATCGTCTGCGCCGCCGCGAATCCCAAGCGGGAGCCGACCCCTCTCGAGACCTACATGGAAAGGGAACCGGGGGATTAGCGCCAAGCCTTCGGCCGTTCTTCTGGCCTTGTTTCTCCTGATTCCTCCCCTTGCGGGATGCTCGAAATCCCAGTCCCGGATCGTCTACCACGAGGGGATGAAGGCGCTCGGGGACTTCCGGATCGCCGAGGCGGAGGCGGACTTCCGGAAGGCGATCCGCATCGCCCCCCGCTCCGGGATCGCCGGTCTGTCCTACTATCGGCTGGGGGAGATCGAGGACCGCTTCGAAAACCGTCCGGACCGGGCGGGAGAGGACTACATCCGGGCCCTCGAGAATCTCTCCGACCGGGAGATCCGGCAGAAGGCCTCCTATTACCTCGCCCGCGATCTGGTGAGCCAGGGACGTCTCGGAAACGCCCTCTCCGTTCTCGGCAAGCTCCTCGAGGCTTCTCCGGACCGGAAGATTCTCCTCGAGGCCACCGCCCTCTCCGCCAGCGTGCTCGAACGGGAGGAGCACTACCGGAAGGCGCTCGAACTCTACCGGACCCTCCATGAAAAGGCGGGGCAGGAGCCGATCGGCCGCCATGCCTTCCTCAAGGTGGGCCTCCTCGAGGGAAACACGGGGGATCTTCCGGATGCGGCCCGGGACCTGAAGGAGTTTCTCCGGGAGTTCCCCCATGGCCCTTCGGCGGCGATCGCCGAGTTCAATCTGGCGCGGGATCTCTCGGCCCTGGGCCACGACCGCCAGGCCCTGGCCCTTTTGTCGGACGTCATGGGGCGCTACCCCGATCCCGACGAGGTGAACGCCCAGATCGCGGCGGTCCGGAAGAAGATGAAGGAGGCGGAGAGCCGCCGAGAGGAGACCGCGACCCCTCCTCCGGCGCCTCCGAAGAAATGATGCGCATCAGCGAAACCTTTTTTTCCATCCAGGGGGAGTCGACCTTCGCCGGGTGGCCCTGTTTCTTCATCCGCACCACCGGATGCCCCCTGCGGTGCCGGTGGTGCGACACCGAATACGCCTTCACCGGGGGGACGGACCGGACGGTGGAGTCCCTGATCGCGGAGGCGGAACGGGCCCCGACCGGACTGGTCGAGATCACGGGAGGCGAGCCCTTCGTGGCGCCCGAACTCCCGGTCCTGGTCCGGGGTCTTCTGGAGGGGGGAAAGACCGTCCTGATCGAAACCTCGGGGGCCTTTCCCGTGCCGGCTGGCCTTGACCGGAGATGCCGTATTATCCTGGATGTCAAGCCGCCGGGGTCGGCGATGGCCCACACGATGCGTCCGGAGATCTTCCGCGATCTCCGGACGGGCGACGAGGTGAAGGCGGTGCTGGCCGGGCGGGAGGACTGCGTCTGGGCGATGGACTTTCTGGACCGGGCGGGACTGGTCGAGGGCATTCCCGTGACCGTCTC
>DAIBSV010000240.1 GCA_027415455.1 Nitrospirota bacterium
GACCACCTATCATCTCTGCCGTTGTGGAGGATCCGGAAAAAAACCCTTTTGCGACGGAACCCACGCGAAAATAAAATTTGTTTCGGAGTGACGGCTGATCCGATGCCAGCCCCTCGAACAGGGGCATTCATCATCCGGAATCGGAAAGCGTAGGGCTCACACCTCGAGAAGGGCAGACGGAATTGGCGAATCGGTGCGAAGGGAGGGACTCCGGTGTTCCGGATTTCCGGTCGCATGGACAAGGAGGAAGGGATGGGCGGGCGAATCGTTACGGTCGCAATGGCAATCACGCTTTCCCTGGGCACTCTTCTTCCGCTTTTGGCGCTTCCGGCTCTTCCGGGCGCGCTGGCGGGAGAGGGGACAGTCGCCCTGAAGCTGGGAGGGCAATATTGCAATTTCTACCTGGGCGATGTCAAGAAGGCCTTGATGAAAGTTCCGGGGGTGAAAGGGGTTTCCTTCGATAAATCGGGGAGCACGGTTGTGGTCACGGAAGATCCCGGAAAGGTGAGCGCAGGGAAGCTGATCCGGACAATTCGGGGCGTCCATGGAGAGGCTTGGAGCTGCGATGCGAAAAAGGCGGACTAGTACAGAGGATTGGGGGGCTTCTTTTCGTCTCGTCGCCCCTCGATGGGAGGGAGAAGCCAGGGGGCGAAGGAATCACTCCCCGACATCCTCAATGCGGGTGAAGCTCCTGAGGAGGAGCGTTGCCAGGGTATCCGGCAGTCTTTATTTGCCGGAGCGATCCTTACAGCCGATCGGAGGTCCGACATGAACAGGATGGCCCGAAGAAACCCCATTGTTCTCATCGAGAAGGATGGACTGGTCCGGAATCTCTTCCCCATGGACGGGACCCTGCAAAAGGCTCTCGGGAAGGGCTCCGGAGTCCGGAAAACGCCAACGTTGTCCGGCCGATTTCTGGCCGCTCTCCGCAGAAGCCTGATGTTCTGGAACTGAAAGAGACAACTCCATCCTTTCATAGTGGAGGAAACAACGACAGCAGGGATTGAGGCGATACCAAGGGCCTGAAGAACCGGCACTCGGGGAATGGAGGAGGGCCAAGGGGGTCAAGGGCGTCTCCACCGAGGCGCATTGTCACCTGAAGGAGGAAAGAGACGATGATCAGGCTCAAAGGGCGGGAGGCCCTTCTTTATGCGTATTATGCCATTCTCTCCCGGGAAACCGGGCCGGATCCTTTCCCCCGATTCCTGGCAGAGGGAGACGAGGGGCGCTTCCTGGAGCCGGAAGAGATTCTGGCGGAGATCGGCCATGGCCGAATCAAAAGAGAGTCCCTGTTTTGCGACATTCCCTCGGTCTGGGATCTCCTTCTTGAGGCCGAAGCGGAAGGCTCTCTTGTCATGCACCCCTCCCGGAATACGGTTCTCGTCTTCACTGCGTCCCACGGGGCCGACCTGGGAGACGGCGTCCGGGGCTTCGCCATCCATGCCGAGGTCTTTGAGCACGCCTCCCTGCAGGCGATGCAGACACCGGTCGAGAATCGCGACTACGACTATGGCAGATTCCTGATTTCGCTCTATCCCCGGATGCCTCTTCTGCGGGGTCGCTGGGAGAAGGATCTGGACCTCCTCCGCTATTCGATCGAGATTGCGCTCGAACTGATGACCCTCTTTGGACTTGATGCCCCCCTGGTCTGGAAGGAGTTCTCGGGCGAATCCCCCGAAAAAGGGTTCACGGAGGAGCATGTTGTTCATGGGGGGGTGCTTCTGGACCATGTTTTGGACAGGATCAGGGAAAAGCCTGTCTCTCTGTCCGATTTGGGGGCGGCTTCCGGAAGGGGGACCTCTCTTCCGGGGCTCTTTTCCAGACCAGCGCTTGCAAAGGAGACGCGATGAATGTGTCTGAGATCATGACGAAGAAGGTGGCCTCCTGCAGGCCGGAGGCAACCCTGGCCACGGTGGCGGGCCTGATGTGGTCGGAAAACATCGGAAGTGTGGTGGCCGTTGACTCGCAAGGGGTTCCCGTGGGAATTGTGACCGACCGGGACATCGCCATGGCGTCCTTTCTGAACCACAGATCCCTGTGGGATCTGACGGTCCAGAATATCATTTCCGGCCATACTCTTCGGACCTGCCGTCCCGAGGATTCTGCGGAATCGGCGGTCGAGGCCATGCGGGCTTATGAGATCCGCCGTCTTCCCGTCGTCGACGGAAAGGGCCGCCTTTTGGGGATTCTCTCCCTGGGTGACCTGGTTTCGGCCGCCGAACCCGGAATGGGACGAAAAAAACCGGATCTTCCGCTCCACGCCCTGGAACCCGCATTGAGGGCGGTTTTTGCACATCATGCGCTGACGACGGCCTGATCCACGAAAGTTAGAAGGAGCCTTTTTCCCAAGGCCCTCGTCGATTTTTATTTATCAGGGAAGGAGAGCGTCATGACGATTCATCTGACCGGATACGAAGCCCTCACCGAGGCCTATTACGCGAACCGGAATGTGGAGGTCCTGCTTCACGCCCGGTTCACCATCGATGTCGACGGAAGAAAAATACCGGTGGATCCCTTCCAGGCACTCGAAAAGGTTGACCGTTGGGAGCTGTCCC
>DAIBSV010000241.1 GCA_027415455.1 Nitrospirota bacterium
TCAATGACGGGAACCAGCCCAAGCCCCTTCGCGAGTGTTCTGTCAGCAGGAATGATATATGTCCACTAAACAGGGAAAAACCTGTCACATGGAAACCCTCTGAAAGACAGTGTCCCCTCCCGTAAACAACGGGCATACTTCCAGTGAGTTGAGGAACTCAAGACTGGAGGTGGCCCATGCTGACGAAAGGGGACTGGTTGATGATAGCGCAAGGAAAAAGAGACGGGAAATATCTGAAAGACATCGCGGAGGAACTGGGCGTTCATCCGCGGACCGTGCGGAGAGCCCTGGATCGGGGAGGGCCGGGGAAAAAGGGACGACCCCCGGGACGGAGCAAGCTGGATCCCTACAAGAGCTGGATCGATCAGCGACTGGGGGAAGGGGTCTGGAATGCGATGGTCCTGTACCGGGAGATCCAGGAACGCGGGTATTCGGGCGAAGTCACCCTGGTGCGGGATTATATCCGCCCCAAACGGGTGCTCCGGTCCTCGAGCCGGAGAACGGTGCGGTTCGAAACCTTGCCCGGCCAGCAGATGCAAAACGACTGGGGAGAGATCTGGACCCGGATCGGCGGAACCGTCACGAAGGTGTATTTTTCCGTCAACACGCTGGGGTATTCCCGCCGCTTCCATTTCTGGGGAACGGACGGAATGGATGCGGAACACACCTACGAAGGGATCATCCGGGCCTTCGAGTGGCTGGGCGGGGGAACCCGGGAGGTGCTGGTGGATAACCAGAAGACGGCGGTGATCACGCACCGGACGGGAGAGCGCCCTGTCTTTCATCCCCGGTTCCTGGACCTGGCGGCCCATTACGGGTTCGAGCCGAAGGCCTGTCAGCCCTACCGGGCCCGAACGAAGGGGAAGGACGAACGGATGGTGGGATATGTGAAGGCCAATTTCTTCGTCCGGTACGCCTCCTTCGAGAGCCTGGACCATCTGAACCGGCTGGCCGAGCGATGGCTCCGGGAGGAGGCCGACCGACGCCTCCACGGAACGGTCCGGGAGATCGTCGCGGACCGGTTTGCCCGGGAGGCCCCGGAGCTTCTGCCGTTGCCCTCCGTCCGATTCGACACCTCCTATCGGGAGACAAGACGGGTGGCCTGGGACGGCTATCTCGAGGTCCGGGGGAACCGGTACAGTGTTCCTGCCGATCTGTGCGGGCAGACGGTCGTGGTCCGGATCGGGCTTGATGACACGTTCCGGGTCTATGATGCCCAGGAGACCCTCAGAGCCTGCCACCGGATCCGGCCCTACGACCAGGGCGGCTGGGTCACCGTGGCAGAACACCAGACCGATCTGTGGAAGGAGACCTTCCAGGTCGAGAAACGGGAGCTGTCCGTTTACGAGGAGGTGGCCTCATGCAATTAGAGTCCCTCTTCGAAAAGATGCACTTCGAGTATCTTCCGGACCATCTGGACGGGGTCCTGGAGGAGGCCGGGAAACGGGACCTCGATTATCGGAGCTTTTTGTCGGAGGCCCTCCGGATCGAATGGGAGGGACGCTACCAGAAAGGGGTGGCCTTCCGCCTTGCCCTCTCCCGATTTCCGGTGGTGAAGACCCTGGAGACCTTCGATCTGTCCTTCCAGCCCTCCATTGCCCCCAAGACGATCCGGGAGCTGTCGGGGCTGTCCTTTATTGATCGCGCCGAAAACGTGATCTTCCTGGGACCGCCCGGAGTGGGAAAGAGCCATCTCGCGATTGCTCTGGGCGTCAAGGCCGTGGAAGCGGGCTATCGGGTGCTCTTCCTCTCCTTCGAGGACTTTCTGGGAAAGCTTCGGAAGGCCCAGGTGGAAAAGAAGCTGGAAAAAACCCTGGCGGCGCTGGCGCTTCCCAAACTTTTGATTTTGGACGAGATCGGGTACCTTCCCCTCTCCCGGGAAGAAGCCAGTCTCTTCTTCCGGCTCCTCTGCCGGCGGTACGAGAAGGCCAGCCTGATCCTGACCTCGAACAAGAGTTTTCTGGACTGGGGGGAGGTTTTTGGAGATCAGACCCTGGCGACGGCGATTCTGGACCGCCTGCTCCATCATGCCACGACGGTCAACATCAAGGGGGAGTCGTTCCGTCTCAAGGAACGTCGACGGGCAGGTCTTTTGGGAACGAAAACGATTGCAACGGAGGAGGAGACTCCAAAAAACGACTCATTGCAGGAGTGAAGACGTCAAGGATCCAAAACATCCCGAGGCCATTTTCAGGGAGAACCGGGACAAAGTCTTTCGGTAAAAAGTGGACAGATAAAATCCTGAAAATCGGACATCATTTTTTCCTCTTGACAGTTCGAAGGGAGGCCGCATCGTAAGCGGCGTCCGCCAGGCAGTATCCCTGAACCTTCCGTGCCGTCTTCTTCAGAAGGAACGGAGCGGCCTGGCTGTCATGAAGCGAGGCCGAGGTCAGAAGACAGGAGACGGGCAACCCTCCCTCCACGACCGAGACAGGAAGCTTGTAACCCTTCCAGACCTCGTATTGTCCCTGACTGTTCCTCTTGGCGCCCCACGAACAGTCCCCGGGAAGGGCCCGCTTCATAGCGGACGGTTTCATCGGAATGATACGGGC
>DAIBSV010000242.1 GCA_027415455.1 Nitrospirota bacterium
GATGCGCTTCGAGGAGAAGCGTGTGGCGGAGATCCTGAAAGGAACGGAGCTCCTTGCGACCGATATCGCGGAAGATCTCGTCCGGGACGGCGTTCCCTTCCGGGAGGCCCACGCCATTGTCGGGCGGATCGTGGCCGAAGCGGCACGAAAGGGATGTACTCTCGAGAGTCTTTCCGACGCGGATCTGAAGTCCTTCTATGATCGATTTCCGCCAGGGTATGCCTCCAGCCTGTCTCTCCGGGGTTCGGTCGAACGCCGGTCCCATGTGGGAGGACCCGCCCCCGAAACGGTCATGCGCCGGGTCGACGCACTCTGGTACGAGCTCTTCGGAGCGGAGCCGGGAGGGGCTCCTCCCCGGTGAGGCCTATGGGAATTCTTGGGGGGGCGGGGCGGTCTCTGGTTTTTTTGGTGTTCCTTCTTATGCTTTCTGCCTGCGGAATTCAGGGACAGCCGATCCCGCCCGACCGGGTTCCCCCGGAGTCGGCACCCGAACAGCCGGCTCCCTCCTCTGCTTCCGGGGGGCAGAGTCCGGGGGGGCCGGGCGTCTCCTCCGGGGCCTCCGGCGAACAAAAGGGATCGCCCTCTTCCGGGGATAGCGGAGAAGTCCCGGAGGGCGGATTCCCGGAAGGGGACGACGGGCGCTAGCCCATTCCGGATCCATTTTGCCGGGGGCTTCCGGAAAAGATCGGGAACTGGGATTGGAGTATTGAGAGTGTGTTAAAATGACCCTTCCGTTGGAATCGGAGAGGGAAGCCCCCTTTTCGGAGGTCCGATCGGCGGGAATCGAAATCCATCCAATATTCGGGAGAATGACGCCTTGAGCACATTTCACTACAAGAACGACAGACTGATGGTGGAAAACCTTCCGGTGGAAGAGATCGTCGCGAAGGAAGGCTCGCCACTTTATATTTACAGCCGGGAGGCTCTCGTCGAAAGGATTTCGGCCTATCGGGAGGCCTTTTCCTCCCATCCGACCCTTGTGGCCTACGCAATGAAGGCCAACGGGAACCTGGCGATCCTCTCCCTGCTGGGGCAGGAGGGGGCGGGCATCGACGTGGTGTCGGGCGGGGAGCTCTTCCGGGCCCGGAAGGCGGGGATCCCCGGAAACAGGATCGTCTTTGCCGGGGTTGGCAAGACCGAAGAGGAGATCTCCTACGCCCTTAAGGAAGGCATCCTGATGTTCAACGTGGAGAGCCAGGCCGAACTCGACCATATCAGCGCCGTGGCGGTCCGCATGGGGACGAAGGCTCCGGTGGCACTCCGTGTCAATCCCGATGTGGATCCCAAGA
The DNA here is from genome assembly GCA_027415455.1 of Nitrospirota bacterium. The sequence goes on from DAIBSV010000242.1 coordinate 1,290, forward strand.
CCCATCCCTACATTTCGACGGGCATGAAGAAATCAAAGTTCGGGATTCCCGTCGATGTGGCGGTGGCCGAGTACCGCCGGGCTTCGACGCTCCCCGGGATCCGCATTGTCGGGATTCACCAGCACATCGGTTCCCAGCTCACCGAGATCGCTCCTTTCCGGGACGCCTTCGAACGCCTCCTGGCTTTCCACGGAGAGCTCCGGAAGGCAGGAATTCCTGTCACGCACCTCGATCTGGGAGGCGGTCTGGGAATCCGTTATAAAAACGAGGCGCCCCCGAGCCCGAAGGATCTGGCGGACCTGGTCCTTCCCAGGGTGCGCGATCTGGGTGTGACCCTGGTCCTCGAGCCCGGCCGCTCGATCGTCGGAAACGCCGGCATCCTCGTGACCCGGGTGCTTTACCGGAAGCAGACCGCCGTCAAGACCTTTTTCATCGGAGATGCCGGGATGAATGACCTGTTGCGCCCATCCCTCTACGGGGCGCACCACGACCTCCTTCCGGTGGTCCGGAGCGCGCGGCCGGAGGTGAAGGGAGATCTGGTGGGGCCGATCTGCGAGACAGGAGACTTTCTGGCCACCGACCGGGAGATGCCGGAATTCGCCGCAGGCGATCTGATCGCGGTCATGAGTGCCGGAGCCTACGGGTTTTCGATGGCCTCGAACTACAATGCCCGGCCGCGTCCGGCCGAAGTTCTCGTCGATGGAGGCACCTACCGTGTCATCCGGGATCGGGAGAGCTTCGAGGATCTTGTTCGGGGTGAACGGATTTGAGTCAGGCCGTTCCTGATCCCTCTGACGAGGATCCCGACGACGAGGAGGTTCCGCTCTCTCCTCACCGGAAGGAAGGAAAGGGATGCTTTCTTGTCCTGATCGTCCTGTCGGCGATACCGGTGGTCTTTTTCCTTCTGACATTTCTTGGAGGGAATTATTTCACCTACGTCTACATGCGGTACTTCGCCGTCGACCGGGGGCTTTCCGAACGGAGGCCTCCCGAGGTGGATGTTCGTGAGTTCCGGCAGGATCTCCTTGTCCTCGATCGCTTCTATGATGCGGGAAATGCCGGGAAGATCCCCGGCCGGGATGTGGTCAACCTCTCTTCCGAGTTGAAGGAGATGCTCTCCTATCCGGGGCCGGTTCGTCCCGAGGTGCTTCATCTGGTGGTTGGACATGCCAGGGAGGTCATGCAACAATACCATATTGGGCCGATCAAGGGAGAGCCTGATCGCTTGCCCGGTCCGTCCAAAGACTGAAAGCGTGGGA
>DAIBSV010000243.1 GCA_027415455.1 Nitrospirota bacterium
CCTGATCGACGATCCAGTATTCCAAAACCCCGAACCGTTCGTAGAGCCGGAGTTTTTGATTCCGGTCCCGGAGCATCGTTCCTTCCGAAAGAACTTCGATCACAAGATCCGGGGATCCCTGGATGTTCTGTTCGGTGACGATGGAGCTTCTGGCCGCGGATACAAAGACCAGATCCGGCTGGACCACCTGGAGAGGATCGGCGGAAAACACCACGTCGCAGGGTGAGACGAAGATCGTCCCGGCAAAATTGTCTTCGAGGAAGTTTCCAATTTTTCTAAGGAGCCGTTCCACGATTTGCTGATGCCGGATGTTGGGGGCCGGGGTCATGTAGAGTTCTCCGTCGATCACCTCGTAGCGAAACGGTCCCCCCTCGGGGAAGCCGAGATAGTCCTTGTAGGTCCACGCCCTGGGTGTGAGAGCTGTCGTCATGGCCAATCCTCCCGAATGAACTCCATTTTATCATTCGCCTCGCATTTGTCCAACGCTCCATTTCCCCCAAAAACCGAAATTGATTTCAGAACATGATGTGACAGGAGGAGTGAGGAGAGGAAATCCGGGATTTTTTGAACGGGATTGTCCTTCCCGGCCCCTTGATCGTCTCCGGATGGAGTCAAATCACCCCTCCATCCCGTCTTTATTCGGTTTCAAGGCGCTCTTTGCACGCACCTCTCCTGTTTCTGAAGGTTATGGGGTCTTCTCGATCGGGACGAGGGGCCTTTTCGGATCACGTGACCCCTTCCCGGCACATCAGGCGATAGCTTTTGTCCCGAAGGCTCTGAAAGAGGGCCAGGACGTCTTCGGCCACTTTCAGGAGAAGCGCTCCCGCGTGACGCACCACTTTTCCGGCCACCTGATAGACCTGCCATCGGACCGTCTGGATCCGGGCCCGGACGAAGGCATCGGGAAGGATCTCTCTCCGGAACAGGAGAAAGAGGTTGTAGGCCAACACCCCGATCCGGAAAAAGACCGCGTTGGCCTTCGTGTCCCCGCTCGGCATCCGCTCCATCCCGAATCCGACCTTCAGATCCTTGATCCGGTTCTCGGAGTCCTCTCCCCGCTGGTTGTACCAGTTCAAGACCCATTCGGGGATTTCCTTGTGGTTGGTCGCCAGAACCTTGTAGCGGCTCTCGAAGGAGGGGGCTCCGTTTCCAGACCCGGAAGAGAGATTTGGATCCGCTTCCTCACCACGATCAGGCGAAAGGCGTTGTGGGTCTTGTTCATGGTATGCACCGTCTCGGCGATCCATCCCTCCCGGTAAGGCCGCCAGGCGCTCTCGGGAATCATCCCGATCGCCTCCCGCACGGCCGAATCCAGACCGGCGCCGATACAGAACCGGATGCCCTTCTCCTGGCAGGCATTGATCACCGCCGCCTGGTATGACGCGCTGTCCGCCCGGAGCCGGGTAATCCGGAGCCCCTCCGGAAGACGCCGGAGACAGGCCTCAAGAAACGCCACATGTCCGGCGGACGGAGAGGCGTTCCCCTCCCGGAATTCCTCATGCACCACCATCCCGGAAAGTTCCCTCACATGCCCCACGAGGGGCATGTATCCCCGTTCCCCCTTGTAGGTCCATTGGGCCTTTTCCTTCTCAGCCACGATCTGGGTCGCGTCGATGTCGAGGGTTACCTCCCGGACCGGTCTCATTCCCGCCTTCCGGCACCGCCTCCGGAGACGCCTGCCCCCGGCCGTCAAAACCCGGTCGACCACCGACTCCAGGGCCAGGAGTCCGAAGTCCTTCCCTCCCATCCGGCGTAGCCATCGTCCGAAGGCGTCCGTCGAGGGGATCTCCTTGATCTCCAGTAGCGCCAACAGCCCTTTGTCCCGCCTGATCATCCGAAGATCTTCCAGGCTCCTCCCGCCTCCCTGCAACATCAGCAACAGCGGAAGCACGTAGGCGGACGCCGGATATCCCGCACCGCTTCCCGGAGCGCCAAACGCCCGGTCAATCTCCCGGGAAAGACCCAGGGAGCGGAGGAATTCCCCGAACAGAACCAGCCCCGCCTGGGCGGTCATCGTGTCGTCGGTCGCTTCGAGCTTGAAGGGAAGAACGCATTGACGTACCATGAAGTGGCCCCTTTCGTTTCACCCTTCGGGTGGGTAAATGGTTGCTTCGACAACATCCATTTTACCAGAAACGACAAGGGGTTTCTTGTTTTTTCTCCCTCTTTTTCCTCAGTCAATCGCGGTTTTTAGGTACATTATGACTACCCTTATGAAGGGAGGAAGTTCCGGGACAAGGAGAAAAGGGCCTCGGAGTCACCACACCCGATGCACCTCCGGGTGGTTTGTCCCATTCTTGTCCCAAATCAGGGCTATGTGTCCGAAACCGGGGCGAAAAGCGTCCTAAATCAGGGCGAAAGAAGGGCGTAAGGAATGAATATCAAAAGCTTGCTTGAGGAAGGACCAAAACCTCGAAGAGGAGCAGGGGGAATTATAAATGCGAACGAAACCAAAATCCGGGCCGGGAATCGACCTGGAAACAATTCGGAAAGAGGATGATGATCGGCTGTCAAAGCGATGGTATTCAGCCTCA
>DAIBSV010000244.1 GCA_027415455.1 Nitrospirota bacterium
GGGAACCCCGCCTCCGTCTCTGGCATTGGGGAATGGGGCCTTCGGGCCCCTTCTTGCGTTTCAGGCGGGGAGAACCGACTGCGAAAACGTCAGATCCTTCATGCTTTCTCGATTGTCGACAAGGCTATAGAAACTATCAGAGTTCTGCTTTCCTTTGCCTTCGCTCATCCCTATCTCAGAAATGCCCCCTCCCAATGGGTCCTTCGGATCCCTTCTTCCCAGAGACCATTGTCCCGATCTTCGTTGGATAGGCCGGTATACCCATGAAAACCCTCTTCGTTTTTGATCAAAAGACAATACAGAAGACGATCGTGGGGAAGGCGATGATGCTGTTGGCGGGGTCATCACGGGTCCGTCTTCAGGGGCGAGATGGAACGGCCCAGAGGCCCTTGCCGATGATTCGTCGAAAGGAAGGGGAGCGACGAGATCGTTCATCAGGGCCTTGAGTGCGTCACGGTTCGGCTGTTGGTAGGGAGGTGGGGCTATCACTCCCGCACCTTGTGGTTCCCGCATTCGAGTCTTATGGTTCGGCTATCCGGTCCTTTGCGATTTCTTCGTAGTTCTCCGCAGCCTCACGGGTGAGGATCTTTCGTCCGTGGATCATGGATGAGAAGAGATCGCTTCCGAAGGTCAGTTCGTACTTGACCAGCCCTCCCAGATGAAGCGCCAGGAATCCCAGGATCGCATAGAAGCCGGCGGCGTGGATGTTCGAGACGACCTCCTTCAGGGGTTTTCCGATCGCGGGGGAAAGGGCGTGGAGAAAGGGAAGGGGATAGAAACCCCACTTGAGGGAGGCCCAGAGAATTCCGGTGAGGGCCTGAAGCGGAAGAAGAACGACGAAGAGGGGAAGATAGAGGAATCGCCCCAGACGGTTGTGGCCCGGATCGGGGTCAGGGAGCGGCAGCCCCTTGGAGTCGGTTCTGGGGCGCAGATGAAGGGCGATCTCCTCCTTCATGACAGCCAGAAACCCTTTTCCTTCGTGGCGGGGATCGAGATCTGCCCAGCGCGAGAATGACTGTCCATGGAAGGCCAGATGAAGTCGAGCCAGGACGAGGAGCGCGAAGACGTATCCGATGTAGGCATGAATCTTTTCGGTCAGGACATAGGTGGGTTTCGGAAGGCCAAGCTCGCGGTGCCAGTCGAAGAGCAGATAGGTCAGGATCAGGAGCAGAATAAGAAGAAGGTTTCCCCAATGCCAGAGACGGAGGCGGGGTTCCCAGACAGGGACCTGGGCATAATAGCGTTCGGAGTCGGAGAGACGGGAGGGTGTGTCCATCGATGCGTGACCTGCCTTGGTGTGTGGGATGTCTAAGACGTTTGAGTATGGTACAGTATCAGGATCAAGAAGAATCATATCACAAGACCTGTAAAGACGGGCTCAAGAAAGGAGGGGAATGGACGTGCGACGGATCGACATCTCGAGAGGGACGCTGGGACTGTGTGGGGGATTCCTTCTCGTCCTTATGGCATCCTTTCCGGTTCATGCGGCCGAGGTCAAGAAGGGACCGATAACCGCTCCCTCGCTGGGAGGATATGCCGTCGACGACTCCCTGAACCGGGTCGTCATTCCCGCCCAGACTCCTTCCTTCGTCGGCGGGCAGTCTCCCCCGATGGCGGTGACCCCGGGGAACCGGTTCATGCAGATTCTCGTGAACCACGTCGCCCTCTGGGAAAGCCAGAAGACCGGCCTGGCCGTCTCGGAGGACCAGCGGAAGAGGTTTCGTGAGATTCTCGGAAAGGTCCGGCCGGAGCTGATCCGGAGTGACGCCACAGACCTGCGTCTGGTCCAGCTCTTCGAAGCTCTCCTGGTCGGGAAACGGGTTCCGGAAAAACGCCTCCACGCTCTGAACGCCCGGATTGGTGAAGTCGAAGGGAAGGAGGCCATGCAGTTCCTATCGTCGCTCAAGGAGTTGCAGGCCGTTCTGACGGCCCCTCAAATCGAGATGCTTCGCCAGAGGAACAGGTCGGCTCTCCCCTCGGCGGATGTCTCCGTCTCTTCCGCCCTCATGTTTGCGGACCGGATGCTTTCCATCCGGTGGCAACGGGTCATGGAGGGATCCCTCTCCGGCCCTGCCCGCGAAACTTTGGCCCGCCGCTATCACAAGGCCCGCAATTGGCTGTGGAGCCTGGCAGCTGAAAAAACGGTCTCCGACCGGTCGGTGGACGACCTCCTTTCGGAGCCTTTCGTCGACATGGAGGCCTTCGGAGAAATCGAGAAGAAGGCGGGACCCCTTGAAGGAAAGTTCTGGGGAACATTCCTCCGGATCGTGACCCTGCTTCAGTCCCCCGTCCGGTAGGTAATCACCCCGGATGGAGACGACCACTGGCGGCACCTCCTTCTCCGGCCGCAGGAAAAGGGGAACGCTGGCCGCCTGGATTCTCGTTCTCCTGTGGGGGTTCCATTACGTCGTCCTCTACCGTCCCCTCCGGATCATCGACCCGGAGCGCTACCTTTTTCTCCGGTTCGGCTGGGCAGGCAGCGTGGTTCTTCTCCTGGCCTTTTTCCACCCCTTCCTGCGGGGCATTTCTCCG
>DAIBSV010000245.1 GCA_027415455.1 Nitrospirota bacterium
CAGGGTCCGTCCCCCGGGGATGCCTCGGCCCAAGTCTTCGATGACATGGCGGAGCGTCATGCCCAGCGGGACCTCGTACAAACCCGGCCGGCTGATGTGGCCGGAGAGGCAGAAAAGCTTCGTACCGGCCGATTTGTCATCCCCCAGGGCCCGATACCAGGCCCCGCCCTCCCGGAGAATCCGGGGAATGGCCGCCAGGGTTTCGACGTTCTGGACGTCGGTGGGCGACTTCCAGAGACCGACGTCGCTCAGGCGCGGCGGCTTGTTTCGGGGAACCCCCCGCTTCCCCTCGAGGCTGTTCAGGAGAGAGGAGTCTTCCCCGCAGATGTAGGCCCCCGCCCCGCGATAGACACGGATGTCGAAGCTCCATCCGGACCCCAGGATGTTCGCTCCGAGATAGCCCTTTCCCCTCGCCTCAGCCAGGGCTCGCTGGAGGATCGCAAAGGAGTGGGGATACTCCTCCCGGAGGTAGATGTATCCCGCATCGGCATCGATGGCGTAACCGGCCAGGATCATGCCCTCGACAAAGGCATGGGGATCCCGCTCCATGATATAGCGGTCCTTGAAGGTCCCCGGCTCCCCCTCGTCGGCATTCGCGACGATATAGTGGGGTTTGGGATTCTTCCGGACCGCCTGGAGCTTCTTCGCGGTCGCGAAGGCGCCCCCTCCCCGTCCGGCCAGCCCCGAAGCCTCGACCTCCCGGAGAACCCTCTCCGGGTCCTTCGCGGCACAGACCTCCCGGAGCGCCCGGTAGCCTTCGGACTCTTCGTAGCGGCCGAGCCAACGGGTCTCTTGCGCGACAAGACCGGAAAAGACGACGGGGGTGTTCGCAATGGGGGGGCCGAAGGGGACGGCCTCCTGAGGCACGGCCGTTCCCTTCCGGTAACGGGACAGGATCTCCGGGATCTCATCCGGACGGACCCGGGGATAGACATCGGCATCGATCTGGAGGGAAGGGGCGTCGACGCACTGTCCGAAACATTGGGCCGGCTTCAGCGTGAAAAGGCCATCCCCGGTCGTCTCGTCGAGGGCCACCCCCAGCTCCTTCTGAAGGGTCTCCAGGAGGCCCTTTCCCCCGCAGAAAACGCAGGGCGTGGCAAGACAGACGCGGACGGTGTGACGCCCTTCCTTATGGAAGGAAAAGTACTGGTAGAAGGTCCCGATCCCTAGAAGATCCGACTGGGACATGCCCGTCAGCCGTCCGATGTGCTCCAGGGCCTCGGAGCTGATGTATTTTTCCTTTTCCATGAAATAGTGGAACATGGGAAGGACGGCCTGCTGGGGGTTGTCCCATTCCGACAGAATGCGGGAAAGCTCGCCCATATGCCTTTCAGCTGAAGGTTCCATTTTTCCTCCTCATTCATGCATCAAAACATCAGGAATATCTTGTCTATCATGCCCAATTCAAAGGCCGATCGCAAACGGGTCCCGTGAAGGAGCAACAAAAGTCTTGTTATTTTCGATCGATCTCATCAATAATAGGAAAAATTGGATTGAGGTATTTCTGATGAAATGGAGGGTTCATGCGGAAATTCGAACAGACCGTGTCCCGCATTTCCGGCATACTGGCAGGTCTGATCCTTATTCTGGCTCTTCCATTGGGAGGGTGTGCAGTGGCTCCCACAACCCCAAGGGAGGCCCAGTCCAAGACGACCCTCTCCATTCCGGCCGAAACGGCGAAAACTCTCCTTGAAAAAGTCCAGAAAGACCATCCCGAATATACGATCCGGGCCCTTCTCAAGCCTGAGGGGAGCGGAACGGAGGTTCATCTCACCGTCTACACCTCCCAGACCGTCCACATGGTCGTCCAGGGATTTCAGGAACCCGAGAGGGGGAAAAAGCTCTACCCGGACTGCAACCGATGGTTCGACCTGACTCGAAGCTATGATCCCGCCTGTGGCGGAGGCCCCTACCTCGGCACCGCCAACCTCGTCTTCGCTGATGGAATGACCCTGGGGCTTCTGTTCGACCTTTTCCAGGCCGCCCGCTATCCCTTCACCTACACCCAGGCCACCCTGCCCGATAAAAAGGCCACGGCCTCCGTCCTGGCAACCCTGAAGGCCGCGGAAAAATCGGCACGATCGAAGACACCTCCCCTTCTGGCCGGACTTTCTCCCTCGCGTTGAGAGACGACCGGAGGACCCTCCGGTTGCCTCTCCCCTCCGTCCCTCTCCGGACCGGATCCCAAGGATCAACCTCTCGACCTTGATCTTTCGAACCTCATGATACACTTGAATCATGCGGAAAGATTGCTTTCCGCCTATTGATGGACTGACCTGAAAGGCCCTGTCGATGGGTCGTATACGATTCCTTTTCAATATACTTTTGTTAACTTCTGGACTTCTCTTTCTCTCCAGCCCCGCATTCGCCGTTCGGTCACCCTCACCGACCCAACTCGTCTGGGTTCTCCCCCTCGAAGGAGCCGTGACACCTCCGATGGCCTCCTTTCTCCACCGGTGGTTTCGTCTGGCCAAAGAGCGCCCCCCCTCCCTGATCGTTCTCCGGATCGAC
>DAIBSV010000246.1 GCA_027415455.1 Nitrospirota bacterium
TCGAGCGCGGTATCGCCACCTCCCACCACCACGATCTCCTTTCCCCTGAAAAAGAATCCGTCGCAGGTGGCGCAGGCGGAGACTCCCGCCCCCATCAGGGCCTTCTCCGAAGGCAGCCCCAGGAACTTGGCCGAGGCGCCGGTGGCTACGATGACCGTCCAGCTTTCGTAAGTCTTCCCGTCGTCGGTCATCACCCGGAAACCGCCCCCTTCCCGTCTTTCAACCCGTTCGATCACCGCAGACTCGATACGGGCTCCAAACCGGAGGACCTGTCCCCTCATCCGCTCGATCAGCTCCGGCCCCGTGATCCCGTCCGGGAATCCCGGAAAGTTTTCGACCTCGGTCGTGATCGTGAGCTGTCCCCCGGCCTGGGGTCCTTCCAGAACCAGCGGCGACAGAAAGGCCCTCGCCGTGTAAAGGGCGGCCGTCAGCCCTGCCGGTCCCGTTCCCAGTATGATCACTTTCTCCACGCCCAATCCTCCACCTTCACGATGTGCCTGTCCCCGGGCCCTCTCCTGTCCCGCACTTCCGTCAACAATAGCAAGAGGGACAAAATCCGGTCAACTCGTCACTTCGCCACGGGATCCTGCCCCACCACCTTCTTGCGCACCCCGGGAAGATAGGCCAGGTAGTCGACCCCTTCGGCAAACCGGAACGTCGCCCGATCCACCTGGTAGCGGTACTGATAGGTGGCAAGAGCCGCTTCGGTATTGAGCAGATAGACCTCGGCCAGGGTCAGGTCGACGATCGAGATCAGGTTTGCCGTGTAACGCTTGTTGGCCAGAACCAGGGCGAGCTTCGCCTCCTTCACCGCCTCGGTGTAGGCCCGGATGTCGGCGAGGTCGGAGCGCGTGCGGGCCCGGGCACGCACCACCTGATAGCGGATGTTGTGGGACCAGTCGGAGATCCCGTATTGCCGCTCCCGGGATTTTTCATGGGCCCGCTCGGTTTCGCCCCGGATCATTCCACCGGTGTAGATGGGAACGGTGATCGTGCCGCCCCCCGACCACATGCCGGGAACATAACTCTCATTTGTCACCAGGTTGGCCATGAAACCATAATTGCCGAAGGCGGAGATCAGAGGATAGTGCTGGGCCCTCATGAACCGGGTCCGTTCTTTTTCCTGCTGGAAAAGGTTTCGGTAGGCATTGATCTCCGGCCGGTAGGTGAGCCCCCGTGTCACCGCCTCGTCACGTCCCACCACCACATCGGAGACCTGTCCCAGATTCCCGGTCAGATGGTAGTCGTTCCGTCCGGCCTGTCCAAGACCCATGGCATCGTTCAAGTGGGCGATCTGGGCCACAAGGTCGTCCTTTTCGGACTCCAGAAGCGCCCGGGCTTTTTCGTAGTCGACCTTGGCCAGATCATAGTCGAGCTGGGAGCGGTAATCGGCCTTGTAAAGGGATCTTGTCAGATTCTTGACAAGTTTTCGCTGTTCGAGGTTCTTCTGGTAGACCGCGATCAGCTTCCGGTCCAGAAGGACATGGTAGTAGGCCTCCTTCACCTGGAGAATGACCCAGGCATCCTGGCTGTAGAGCCAGAACTCGGAGGCGCGCTTTCCCGCGAGCCGCTGCTTGACCCGGTGCTCGAACTTGCCGAAGTCGAGCAGGAGCTGGTTGACCCCGATCGTCGCCAGACCTGCCGGTTCGTTCGGGGCGGAGAGGGGACCCATCTTGGTATAGTCCATGGGAAAGACCGGCGTCACGAAGTTCAGGTTGTTGAGGAATTCGTTGCCGAGACCCGGGTTGGCGATCCCGTACATCGCCCCCACACCGACGTGAGGATAGAAGTGGGACTTGGACACCTTGACACGGGCCCCTTTTTTCCTGACCGTGTGGCGAAACCAGAAAAGTTTCGGATGGTGGGCAAGACCGAAGCTGACCGCCTGGTCGACCGAAAGCGTGTCTGGCGGCACGTCCTCCGAGGAAATGACCGTCTGGTTGTCCGCCTGGGCCCAAGAGGGAAGTCCAAGAAGAGTCGCCCCTTCAAGCAGAAAGAACAGAAGTCCAGCGAGGAGTCGCGCCCCACGGGCACGGGCTCCCCCCTTGCCGTCCTTTGCCGGAAGGTGTTTTTTCGCCTTTATTGTTTCTTTGGAGATCATCGCAGTCGATCCTTCCATAGGACGTCCGGCAGAAAAGGGCGTCGGACGTGCGTCACAGCTGTCTGGCCGGCCGGAACGGCACCGGCTTGTAGGGTACGGCCCTGACCTTCTGTCCCGAATGGACATGCCATTTTCCGGCAAGGACAAGCTCGTCCCCGGCGGAGAGGCCCGAGAGAACCTGGACCCACTTGGCGTTGTCAATGCCCAGCGTCACCGGAACCTCGAGCACCTTCCCGTTTTTGACGATCATGACCGAATAGGGCTTGTCGCGCCGGGCCATGACGGCCATTCCCGGAATGAGGATCGAGTCGGGATAGCGCTGAAGATAAAAGGTGAACTTGCCGTACATCCCGGGATGGATGACGAAGTCCGGATTTTCCATGTCGACCTCGGTCC
>DAIBSV010000247.1 GCA_027415455.1 Nitrospirota bacterium
CGGACTGTCAGAACCCCGTCTTTCATGTTGGCGGAGATCTTCTTCGGTCTACGCGGGAAAAAATGATCCTGCCCCCTTTCTCTCTCGACGGGATCCGTCTTGTTCCGCCCAAACCTATTCTCCTTGGACTCAACAAGCCCCGGGGCGTCCTTGTGACGCGAAACGATCCCGGGGGGCGCCGGGTGATCGGGGACCTTGTCGCCCAAAGCCCTTGGAGCGGAACCGGTTTCGGGGCGATCAGGCCCCTCGGTCGTCTTGACCAGGCCTCGGCGGGGAGGAAGCGGGTGTGCGCTGGATCTCCTGGGCGGGGAGTCCTTGACAGGGTGAAAAATGACGATATATTTTGAATTGAAAGGAACCACAGACCATGAAACATCAAGGACAAAAACAATCGCCGGGATTTCGTCCGGCCTCTAAAAAGGAGAAAGCCATGGCCAGTCTTCTACGATGGGACCCTGTTAAGGAGTTTGATGATCTTGCACGCCGTTTTACCCCTTTTGTCCTTCGGAATCCGGAGGCCCGAATCGAGGAGAGGCAGGCAAGGAAGACGGTCGAGTGGGCTCCGAGCGTGGATATTTCCGAAGAGGAAGGAGCGTATCTCGTAAAGGCTGAACTTCCAGAAGTTCAGAAGGAAGCAGTCAAAGTGGTCATCGAAAACGGGGTTCTGACCATTTCCGGTGAAAGAAACCGGAACATTGAAAAGACAGGGGTTCGATATCATCGTGTGGAACGGGAATATGGGGCTTTCCTGCGCTCCTTCACCCTTCCTGATGATGCCGACCCGAAGAAGATCTCCGCCAACATGAAAGACGGGGTTCTGACAGTCCGGATCGAAAAGCTGGCGGAGGCGAAACCCCTTGCCGTCGAAATCAACGTCGAATGATGGCTGGGATGGCATGTTCGATCCGGGCCTGAGCCCGTAAAAGATCCCTTTTTGAAGGGACCGGAAATCCGCAGAGGATTGAAGGGGGACCATGTGTCCCCCTTTTTTTTGGCTTTAGATTGGATTTTGTGCGATAATTTCGCAGTGAATGCATCTTGAATCTTGAAAGTCCGAAATAAAGGGGTTATTTTTGTCCGATCTGATAGAGGACACGACCAGTATTTCGCCCGAATTCGCCCTGTTCGATTCCGGAATGGGGGGGTTGTCCGTCCTTCGGCATTTTCTCGATTTTTTCCCCCGGCAGGATTTTGTTTACCTTGGAGATATGGCCCGTTTCCCTTACGGGTCGAAGTCCCGGGAGACTATCCGGAGATTTGCAATCGAGGACGCCGCCTCCCTGATGGCCTTTCGCCCCAGAACCCTCGTCGCCGCCTGTTTCACCGTGTCCAGTCAGGCTTTGGACGACCTGGTCGCGTTCTGCGATCCGGTAAGGGTCGTCGGAATGGTCGAGTCAGGCGCCCTGGCGGCACTTTCGAAAACAAAAACGGGCCGTATCGGGGTTCTTGGAACGGAAGGGACCATCCAGAGCGGAGCCTATCCCTCCATCCTGCGACGCCTGTCGGGTCGGGATGCCGAAGCATTGGGCATTGCCTGTCCCCTCTTTGCCCCTATGGTCGAAGAGGGATGGATCGACGGCGATATTCCCGAACGGATTGCCCGGGAATATCTGTCGGTCTTTCTGGACAGCCGCGATTCGGGTGTGGACACCGTCATTCTGGGATGCACCCACTATCCCCCCCTTCTTCCCCTTCTGGCCCGGATCTTTCCGGAGATCACCTTCATCGATCCCGGCTTTGAACTGGCGAGATCGGAGTGGATCGGTGTCGAAGGAAAACCGGGAAACGGCCGAGGCCATGTGTCATTCCTCGTGACGGACGGCAGTCAGAGATTTCGGCGTGTCGGCCAGCATCTTCTGGGAAGGACGATCGAAAATGTCCGGGAGGTCACGATTTCAGGTGAGCTCCCGATGGTTGAAAAGTGAGGAGGTCTTCGTGAGACATGACGGAAGAATGCCGGATCAGCTGAGAGACCTCGCCATCGACCCCTCGCCGAACCGGTATGCCGAAGGGTCGGCGCTCGTCAGGATGGGATTCACGCATGTTCTAGCCACGGTGAGCATGGAGGAGAAGGTTCCCCCCTTCCTCAAGGATCAGGGGCGTGGATGGGTGACGGCCGAATATGGGATGTTGCCCCGTTCGACCCACGAGCGTTCTCCCCGGGAGGCGGCCCGCGGAAAGCAGAGCGGCCGCACTCAGGAGATCCAGCGTCTGATCGGCCGGAGTCTCCGGTCGGTCGTGGACTTTGAAGGAATGGGCGTCCGGACCGCAACGGTCGACTGCGACGTGATCCAGGCCGACGGCGGAACACGATGCGCGTCGATCGGTGGGGCCTTTGTGGCGCTGGCTCTCGCTTTCTCCAATCTGAAGAAAGCAGGAGTCCTGACCAGACTTCCCCTGAAGGATTATCTTGCGGCGGTATCGGTGGGTCTCGTGGAGGGGGAACCCTGTCTGGATCTCTGTTATACCGAAGATTCGACGGCGGATGTGGACAT
>DAIBSV010000248.1 GCA_027415455.1 Nitrospirota bacterium
GACCTCCCCTCCGATCCCCGAATCGATTTCGTCGAAGACGAGGGTCGGCACTTCGTCGAGATCGGCCAGAACGGCCTTGATCGCCAAAAGAACCCGGGAGATCTCGCCCCCTGAGGCGACCTGGCCCAACGGACATTCCGGCATTCCTGGATTGGCCGAAAACAGGAACTCCACCTTTTCCATCCCGAAAGGTCCCCCCAAAGGATCGGAATAGGGATCGGTCGATACCGAAAAAGAGGGGTGGTCGATCCTCAAACGGCGAAGAACGGCGCAGACGGCTTCGGAAAAGCGTCCGGAGGCTTCCCGCCTCAGGGCTCCCAGAGACCTCCCCACCTCCCGGAGAGATTTTTCAGCCGCCAGGATCCTGCAATCCATCTCCTCCAGGACCCGATCCGCCTCTCCGGCGTCTTCCGCCGTCACCTGCTCCAGGTGACGGACAAGCTCTTCCGGGCGGACCCGGTATTTCTGGGCGAGCCGCCGAAAGAGGCTGAAGCGTTCTTCCAGGGCCGCAAGCTTTTCCGGGTCCATTTCCATGGATTCGCGATACCGGTGAAGCTCATGCGCGCTGTCCTTCAGGATCTCCGTCGCCTCTTCGAGCGCCGTCCGGAGGGGCTGCAGGGTCGGGTCCAGCGAGAGAATATGGTCGAGGTCGGAGGCGACGCGGCCCATAAGGGCGAGGACACTTTGATCGTCCTCATAGAGGGCTCCGTAGGAGCGCCCGGCCACCATAAGGATTTCCTGGAGGTTGAGCTGGGCCGACAGCATTTGGGAAAGCTCTTCGAACTCTCCAGGTCGACCGGAGAGCAGCTCCGCATCCTCACGCATCCGGATCCGCTCCTCCCGTTCCCTAAGATCGCGATCCCTCTGCGCGGCAATCTCCTCACGCTCGCGTCTGAGGGCAAGGATCTCCCGCCGCAGTCCTTCAAAGCGTTCGGAAAGCCCTGTGGCTCCCGCAAAGGCATCGAGGTAGTGGCGGTGGGCCTCGCTTTTTACGAGACGATGGTTCTCTCCCTGACCGACGAGGTCGAAAAGGATCTCCACAAGACTTTGGAGCTGGGATGTGGAGACGGACTGCCCGTTGACGGTCTGACGAAATCGCCCATTTGCGGTGACCACCCGGCGAATGACAAGGTCTTCGTCTGAGGAAAGAATCTCTGTCAAAGATTCGGGAATCGGCAGGGAAGGAGCAGAAAAGGACGCTTCGACAATGCCTTCAGGGCAGCCTGGGCGAACTGAAAGGCCCCGGGGCTTTTGCCCCGAGACCAGAAAAAGCGCATCGACCAGAAGAGACTTTCCAGCACCCGTCTCTCCCGTGATGACCGTCAGCCCCTCATCAAAAGAGACCGACATCTCCTCGATCGTGGCAAAGGCGGCGATTCGAAGATGGGAAATCACTCGGGTCAGGCCGCCAGAAGCTCTTCAATCTTTTCCTTGAAGGTTTTCTTGCTCTGGGCCCCGACAAGCTTGCTCACGACCTTCCCGTCCTTGAAAAAGATCAGTGTGGGGATCCCCATCACCTGGTAGCGGACTGCGATATCCTGGTTGTCGTCGGTATTGAGCTTCATGAAGGTCACGCGGCCCTTGTATTCTTCCGCCAGCTCATCCACGACAGGAGCGACCATGCGGCAGGGTCCGCACCAGGGAGCCCAGAAGTCGACCATGACAACGCCCTTCGATTCGAGAACACGCTTGTCCCACTCGGCCGTAGACACATCCCCAACATTTTCACTCATCGAGACTCTCCTCCTCGGATCTGTTTGAACCGTTTATATTGAGATGCTACCGGGAATCGTTGTCTAAAACGATCTCGCAAATCTCCCTTGAAGATTTATTTTACAACATTCCTGAAGCCCCGCGAAATCGGTCAGGGCAAAAAAAAAGGGGGGAAAATTCCCCCCCCCATTCGGAAACGAAAGGCTTAATACATGTCTCCCATTCCGCCGGCACCGGGCATGGCCGGTCCTTTGGCTTCCTTCTCGGGCAGTTCGCAGATCATGACTTCGGTCGTGAGCAGGAGCCCGGAAACCGAGGCCGCGTTCTGGAGCGCCGTCCGGGTGACCTTGGTCGGATCGATGATGCCAGCCTGGATCATGTCCACATAGGTTTCGGAAGCCGCATCAAAGCCCATGGAGCCCTTTTCGTGACGGACCCGCTGTAGGACCACTGAGCCCTCGAGACCTGCGTTGTGGGAAATCTGGCGAAGCGGCTCTTCAAGCGCCCGCTTGATGATGCTGACACCGATCTTCTGGTCGCCTTCCGCCTTCACATGCTCAAGGACGGCCGACGATCTGAGAAGGGCCACGCCGCCACCGGGGACGATTCCCTCTTCGACAGCGGCCTTCGTCGCATGAAGCGCGTCTTCCACGCGGGCCTTCTTCTCTTTCATTTCCGTTTCGGTTGCGGCGCCGACATTGATGACCGCCACACCGCCCACGATCTTGGCGAGTCTCTCCTGAAGCTTTTCCCGATCGTAGTCGGAGGTCGACTCTTCG
>DAIBSV010000249.1 GCA_027415455.1 Nitrospirota bacterium
CACTACAGGGACGGCCATGCCGTCCGCGCTATCCTTCCCCGCCCTGAAGGGCGAGGGTTGCCGCGCGATTGGATCAAATGGAGGATCCCGCATGTCTGATCAGGGCAATCTCCGGATCGCGCCTCTCAAAGGCCCTCTCCGGCTCGCAGGAAACATCCTCTGGGTTCTGTTCGGAGGTCTGTTCATGGCGATAGGATGGGCCGTCGCCGGGATTCTCTCCTTTCTCACGATCATCGGAATCCCCTGGGGTATCGCAGCCTTTCGGATCGCCTCCTTTTCCCTGTGGCCCTTCGGCCGTGAGATGGTCGACCGAAAACAGGGGACAGCGATGAAAACTCTCTCCCTTGTCGGAAACATCCTCTGGGTCGTGATCGGGGGCTGGTGGATCGCTCTGGGCCATCTCGTGTCCGCCGTACTCCTGGCACTCACGATCGTCGGGATCCCCTTCGCCTGGCAGCATGTGAAACTCGCCGGGATCTCCTTCACGCCTCTTGGCAAGGAGATCGTGCCGATCGGGTAGGGAACATAAATAGAGGGTGGGGGGAGCCTCTTACCTCAGCCGACTCCCTTCCTTCTGATGTACTCGTTCAGTTCTTTCACGGCGGCCCACCCGACGCTTTCCAGCGTTGCCACATGAAGGCCGTCGAGTCCCGCATTCCGGGCGGCCTCCGTCGCGAGCTGCATGGTCCGCCAGGCCGCTTCGGCCAATGCCAGAACCCGTTCATACGCGATACGCTCTTCGATTGACATGATCCTTCGGAACCTCCATGCCTGGAACCCTTCTGTCGCCGGCTCGGGTTCAGGCGAATTCTTTCTTTTTGGCCGGGTAATCCGTGGTCGCCGTGACGGACTCGGCGGCCTCCGGAAGGGCAAGATCCGGCCACCAGCGGTTCAGGGTTTCCGATACCGGTTTTTTCGAAAAGGAGGGCGGGGCCACCGTTCCCCTCCGTCCCGCCATGTTGGCCTGGCGGTAAAGCGACAGACGGGACATGGTCTCGGAAAGAATCCGGTCGGCTTCGGCCCGGCCCCCGCGAATGACGGCGTTGGTCCTTGAAATGGCTTTGACCAGCCTGTTTCTGAGTTTCGTCCGTTTCTTCTCCAGACGCAGAACGGCCACATGAAGGGCATCGAGCTCCTCGTCCTGGTCATGGGCGAAGAAAGAGACCATGAAGGCTCCGATGAAGATCAGAAGATTGATGGCGAACATGGCGTAGACCATGTTTCCCGAGGCGTCTCCCAGCTTGTGCTCGGCATGGAGGGTCACGTACATGTTCCGGATGAAGGAGAGAGCGGTGAGCGCACCCAGGACGGTTCCCGGCGCCAGCACGATCATGATCGCGGTGGCGATCCTGGGACTCACCAGGGTCCTGATCTGAAGCCCCAGGAAGACCCCGATCAGGGGAAGGGTGAGCGACAGGGTCAGGCTCATGACGTAGGTCATCAGCTCCGGTTCTCCGAACATCCGGAAGACCACGACGTTCAGAGGGAATTCCCCGACCCCGAGCAGGAAGACGATCAGCCAGTGAAGGGCGTAGGGAACCGGGACGATCTCGTCCCGGCCGACGGCCTCCTTGCGCTTGTGGTAGCGCAGAAGCGTCTCCCTGAAACGGTGCTGGTTCGACATGAAGGCGTCGTAAAGGTTTGCGGAGATCCCTTCCAGTTTGTGGAGACGGACGGCCGTCTTCGCATAAATCCCGCTGATCGTCGCTTCTCCGGCGGAAAGAATCGTCCGCTCGAAAGGCCCCGGCTCATAGCTGCTGCCCGATGGAAGCCCGGCCGATCCATCGGCCTGTCCCGCCTTCCGGATCGTCTCGTCATCGGGAAAATGCGGTCCTTGCACGACGGGAACTCTCATCTGAACGCTCCTTTTGTCAAGGATTCAATGGATTTTCAACCTTCCGTCCTGCCTGGCGATCTTTCCAGAAATGTCTTCCGGAAGTCTTGATTCCCTTCGCTCAATGGGATCCTCCGACGAAAATGTCGATTCCCTCCCTTTCTTTTCTTCCTTTCCGCTTCATAGAAAAATATTAACATTCAAAAAATAAAAATCAATGCTTCGTTAGATATTCTTTATGTTTAAATATTTTTATATTAATATTTTTTTTAGTTATTATTTTGTAGGCAACAGTGGAGTCTTGAGTTCGACCTCTCCGGTCGCTTCCTGATCGGACTCCCGGGAGGGAAGCGTTTTGAGGTTTTCAGAGGACAATGTTTGGGCGGATTGGGTGAAAACTTGATCGGATTGCGCGGGATGGTGCCGGAAAGGCAAATCCGGCGATATGCCCCAAGGTGAAGCTTGTTTGCAGGACGGAAGGGAATTTGCGATAATCGGGAGATGGGACCGGTCTGTATTTCCATTACGGCCGGATGTTCCCCGAACGCTGTTCTGTCGCCGCAAGGCATCTCATGTCGGAAGGCCGAGTTCTCAAAATGATGGAATTCAAGCGAATCAGTCAGCTTCCTCCCTATGT
>DAIBSV010000024.1 GCA_027415455.1 Nitrospirota bacterium
TGGCGATGTTCCGGGGGTCGGGTTGGCCATCGGAATCGAAAGACTCTTCCTGCTCAGGGAACTTGCCGGAACGCTCCCCCAAAAAGCCGGAGCGGCCGTCCATCTGGCGGTCCATCCCCTCGAGGAGGCGGCAAGGCCTTATGCCCACAGGATTCTCGCTTCGCTCAGAGACAATGGGATCTCGGCGGTCGGCATTTTCGGTCAGACCCGTCTCAAAAAGGCCTTCCTCCAGGCGGAGAGGGAAGGAGCCCTCTTTATCGGGCTCCTGGGAGGCGACGAGCTGTCGACCGGGACAATCACGATCAAGCATCTGGCGACGGGAATCCAGAAGTCCTTGCCGACATTCCCTCCCGAGAACCTGGCCAAGGCCCTTCGAGAGCCTTGGACCCCGGATCCGGTCTAGGACTTCCCGCCCAGAAGATACACCGTCGCCGCCTGACTGTACTGTCCGGGGTTGGGTGTTCGGGCATTCACGGTCACAGTGAAATTGTGCAGACCGGGAGGGAGATCCCGCCCGGAGTTCACGGTGAAATAAATTTTCCGGTGCTCTCCGGGCGGAATGGCGACCTTCGTCGTTTCGAAGGCGACGCGATCGGAGGGCAATCCGGATTGGGCGATGGTGAACTGTTCAGGCCTGGGGGTCTTGTTGTAAAGTCCCACCTCGAACTGGTCCAGTCGACCGGGGACCTGACTGACCGTCACATGATAGGGGGAATAGGTCACAATCCCGTAGATAAAGAGAGCCAGTGGAAAGAGACTTCCGATCCCGGCCACGACAAAACGGACGGTGCCCGGAGAAAGCTTCCGCCCCTTCATGACCCCGTCCGTATCAACATAGACCCCGTTCTTGTGAAAGGTCAGCAAGGACGGAAGGCCCCTCTTGGCCGAATAGTCTTCGCAGGCCACCACGCATTCACCGCAATTGATGCACCTCGAATAGTTTTTCGTATCCCTCGGGTCGATATCGATAAAGCAGGATTTGACACACAGATTGCACCCGGTGCACTCGTTTCGGCGTTTGTGGTCAAAGGCCACCTTCAGTGTGTCGTCCGTCTTGAACATGTGCTGCCAGAGAGGGTAGGGGCAGACCCATTTGCACCAGTAGTGCCGGACGAGGAGAAGATTGAGAAACATCACTCCCCCGATTCCGAAGATCAGCCAGTAGGCGGTATGGTTGCGGCCCGTGACGAGATCCTGATAGAGAGTCTTCGGAGGGATCACATAGGCCGTTATGATCACCGACACGACGAGGGAAAACAGGGTCACGCCCGCCAGGAAGATCGACCACTGGACTCCCTTCCTGAAAAAAGAAACCTTCCGGATCCGAGGGGCGGAAAGAGAGACCTCTCCGATCCCGGGCCCAAGCGTTGCGGACCCGAAGGCCAGCTTGGCCAACCCGTTCGTCCACTCGGCAAAGGTGTTCTGAATGCAGGCCCAACCGCAATAGACCATCCCGAGGACGGCATAGACAGCCGTCATGGCTGTGATCACAAAAAGCCAGAAAGGAAGGATCAAAAAGAAATCGCTCCACCATACCTGGTATCCGAACAAAACGAACCGTCCGGTCGAAAGGTCGATATGAAAGATACCGGTAAATGGCAGGGTGATCAGGAGCAGGATGACAGCGATCTGTACGGCGTAACGAATATGGGTGACCCTGATTTTCTGGGTTTTGACTGGCTGAGTGCCGATTTTCGGCATCGGTATGAGAGGTTGCGTCTGTTCCATGGAATGAGGGCTCCCGTTCCTTGAGTGAATGAGCCGCCCCCGGAGTTCCTACTCCTCGGAATCTTCGTCCCGTGGTCCCTTGCCGTGTCCCGTCTGCTCCAACTCCCGCTTGAAATACCAGGAAATTCCAAGATAGAGAAAGACGGGGACCAGGACCCCCAGCAAAAAGAAAAGGTAGGCAAACCAGGGAAGTCCCAGAGTAACGTGAACATACCGGGGAAGGTAGGCCCAGGACAAATCCGGTAGGCCTACGATCCCCAATCCCCATATTGCCCCCAGGAGAAGGGGTTTGTAAAGTCTTGTCAAAAGACGGCCGCTTTTCAATGATTTCCCGACTGGCGGAGCGTTCCGGCCGATGGCGACATGCCAGGCATGATTCCGGCGGGAGTCTCTTCGCGCTCGCTGGCCGGGAGTTGACGCCGTCCCTTGGCCACCTGGACCGTCATGTAGATGTTATAGGCAAAGATGATATTGGCCAGAAGGACGAAAAGGCCGAAGATCCCGACCATTTCCATGTAAGGGGCTTCCACGGGCTTGATATCGGCCACATTTCCGTGGAGAAGGATCATTCCGCCCTTGTATCCGGCGATGCAAAAGGCGAGGACCATTCCGACGAGACTGATGTTGTGCATCCAGAAATGAATTTTCAGAAGTCGGTAGCTGTAAAGAGGACCATTGAATATCTTCGGGACAATAAAATACATCGAACCGAAGATCGCCATTTCGACCCACCCCAGAAGATTGATATGGGTGTGTCCGAGCACGATCAGATCGGAGGGGCCCCCTGCGCCGGCCTGGACGAAGTTCCGAAAGGTTTCCACCCCGCCCATCACCGCACCCCAGGAAAAGCCGATAATCGCGTACAGGAGACAGGCGTAGTAAAACTTCATGATGTAATCCTTGATCTTTTCATCCCTCGTCATGACAGACTCCTCCACCGTTCATTTATCGTTTTGCATCCATGCAAAGGCGAAACCCGAAAAAGTCCGAGGCATAGAATGGCCAGGTCGGATTTCTGGCGCTGACCCGGGCGCTGTATTGATCGCTCTTCCAGGATCCCCCACGCAACACAAAGTAGGACTTTCCCTTGACGGGATGAAGAGCTCCCGTCGCATCGACCCGATAGGAATAGAACCGGGCCTTGTTAGCCGTGTTTCCCGGATAGGGTCTATACTTCGAGCTCGTCCATTCAAAGACATTCCCGGCCATGTCGAGAACGCCATAGGGGCTGGCTCCCATGGGATACCGGTTTACGGGGGAGGTGTCTCCGACAGTATAATTCGCATTGGCTCGTCTGGGATCCCAGACATCACCCCACGGCCACATTCTCTTGTCTACGCCCCGGGCGGCCTTTTCCCACTCCTCCTCCGTACACAACCTCCCGCTCCTGAATCGCGCATAGTCCTTGGCATTGTCCATGGACACAAAGGTCACAGGGTAGTCGCCCCTTCCAGGAGGATAGGTTCCGTGTTTCCAGTTGGCGGGCGGAATATAATGGGCCCCGTCAACAAATTCCTTGTACTCCCTGTTTGTCACCAGGGTTTTCTCAATCAGAAAAGGAGGCAGGAAAACCTTGTGCACCGGTTTTTCGTCGAAGTTGGCGAAGTTGTCTTCGGAACCCATCCAAAATGGACCCGCCGGGATCAGGACGAATCCCTGCGGAATTTTGTACCCCGAAGCGTCAACATTGATCTGGGGGGTCGGAGCGAGATTTTTCCCTTCCTGGAGGCTCTTCGATGCTGCGCTGAGTTTGGATGCGTTCGTCCCGGGAAGGGCTTCCGTCAGGACTCCCCCCATCGGACGAAATTCTCCGGGGGCGGTGCCATGCTTTCGGACCCCTGCCGTCGAAAGACGGACGATCCTGTTCGACGCCAGTCCAACGACATGAACGGCCCCGGCAATGAGAATGAGAAGGACAAAGGTGATTGTAATGGCCTTCCAGGGGAGCTGCCAGGGGGACATTTCGGCGGGGGCCAGATCGTCGTCGTCAGAACTGATCCGAGGGGATGCCTTCTTTTCTAGATTGTCGGAGGGAGTTTTACTTTCAAGTATTTCCTTATTTTTTTCCTCTTCCATCCTGCTCAAACCCTTTCCTTCGCGGGCCGCGTCATCGTCTCCAAACCCTTTTTGGGGTCACGGGACCAGACGGTGGCAAAAACATTGAAGACGAAGGTCCAGTGACCGATCCCCATCAGAAGGGCCGCCAGCACGAATCCAATTTTGTGATAGGGCTGATAGACGGCCCTCGCCAATGGATAGACGATCCCCTGATCGAGCATCCTGTTTCCCTCCAGAATGCCGAATGTCAGAAGAACGCTATAGAAGGCCAGGACCCCCGAAACCATGAAAACGAAGCTCAACTCCCCTAACATCTGGCTCCATATCTGTCTCCCGGAAAGTCTTGGAAGAAGGTAATACACCATGGCCATGACAACCGATACCACTCCTCCGATAAGGTTGATATGGGCATGGGCCAATGGGTCCACCAAATGGCCGGCCTGTCCGGTCATATGGACCCAGTGGCGAATTCTGGGGGTGGACTGGAGAAAACCCTGGAGCGTTCCGACAAACAGACAAAAAACTCCGAAAAGAATAAACCGAAGTCCCAGCCGATCTGTCGGACTGTTTAACCGTTCTGTCTCGCTGGCCTGATTCATGATGTCCCTCTTTTCAAATTCAGGAAACCCTTTCAGGGCCCCTCGATCTGGGTCGGCCTTCTCCGGACTTCCCCGAGGAGCGTCTCCTCCGGATGACCTCGCCGACATATCCTCCCAGGAACGATACCTCCGGAACCGTTATGAAGAAAATCATCATGAAGGGAGCCACCGGTATTCCAACCGTCTGTCCTGAGGGATGATAGACTTCATACAGATAGGAGAAAAGCAGGTATCCCATCGGAGGCACGGGAGCCAGCAGCTTTCCATAGGGTCCGATGATGTAACCCGTGACTAGGGAGACGGCAAGCGGTGCAAGGAGATAAGAGAAGAGGATGCCTGTTCCAAAAATGTGATGAAACGCCCCATTCGTCAAACCAAAAACTTTGTCTGCCACCCAGAACAGCAGGAATCCAGAGGCAATTCCAACGATTGCGTTGATCCGGTTTAATTTCTTTTTCAAACACGACCTCTTTGAAAAGGCTGATATCGAAAATTACTTTCCTTTGGGTGCCGGGGGGTGGGCTTCCGCCTGTTCGTGAGGGGGTTTTTGTGTGTCTCCGTCTTCATCGTTGAAAATAATATACTTGATATTTTCATCAAACTGGCCATTTTTATAGGCCCAATAGATCCCGAAGACAATAATCACAAGTGAAACAAGACCGGTTGCCGTCCACAGATAGGCAACAATCCCTTCTGGCAGTTTCATTGGTAGCTCCTTATATTTTGGCTAACTCCCAAAAGCCCCTTACTTGGGAGGCTTTGGATAATTCGGGGAACCAGGCAACGACTTCAGGCTCATCAAGAGATCGACGAGTTCGTCTTTCTCTTTCGGCGACAACTTGCTGAAAGTTGGCGCGAACTTTCCTGCATGAGCCGTCCCTGGAACAAGGGAGCCTGGATTGTCGAAATAGCGGTGAAGCCAATCGGCAGTGCGCCTCGTTCCTTCCCCGTCCATGTCAGGACCGTCATAGTCGCCTTCACCATAAACGACATGACAATCCCGGCAACCATATTTCTGGAAGACCTGATAGCCGGCATCTGATTTTTTTGAAAAAAGGTAGATGTCGTTTGTCGTCCAGAAGGTCACCACGTTCATTCGTGCCAAAACGTAAAGAACAACTGCTGACAATACCATTAATCCTGAAAGGAGAAATACGACTTTTTCGCCCGTTTTCATTCGGCCGTTACACCAGGATTCTCATCAATAACTGAATAATGGCAAAGGATATAACGCTGATAATACCGACAAAGCTCATCGCGATGATGACCTGTTCTCCGCGTTTGAGCTTTTTGAAGGGACCGATGATATAGCGGGACATGATGGCAAAGGTGATAACCGAGGCCGTGAGAAAAGTAAAAATCACAACAGAAACAGACATTTTAATCGACATGCAACACCTCGCAAACCCGATTGTACACCCGCCTGACAAATATCCGCAACCTTAAAGCAATAAAAAAGGCGGCCTCCGCAGGAAACCGCCTTTTTTATGTATACGGGGCCCAAATTCCCCGCCAAGCTTCTTCATAAAGCCTAAGGATTATTCAGGCTTCACATCGTCGATGAAGAAGGAATAAATGAGTGCAGAGAAAAGCATTATCAACGTGATGCTCCAGAAAACGATAGGACTATTGACATTCCACAAAGGACTCACCTCCCTTTGGATTGTGAGTGGAACACAAAGAAGTTGCCGGGCCTAGCCGTAACGAATATTCCTTAAAAATCCCGAGCAACTTCCGTTCTTTTCATCAACAAACCGACCCAGGTGAAGAAGATCGACACATAGATCGAATTAATCACATAACCCTGATCCCACCACGGACGGGCCAAGTTGGGCGAGGTATGGGCTTTCAAAACGGGAACTCCCTGAACAAGCCAATAATGAAGGTGTCCTGGAAGCTGGGGACGCGCTCCGAACAGGGGAAAGGTCAGAAGTTCCGCCGTGACCACTGTCATCACAAGAAGAAGAATGATGATGCCCGGGATATTGTTCGTCCCCTCGAGCATTCCATCAAAGCGTTCATTCAAAAGCTCTTCGACATCAGCCATAATGCCTCTCCTTTCAGAGGTATTCATGGGACCACCATTTCGGTCCGATTTGAGTGTCAGCTATACCCGAAGCCGAGCTCTTTGAAAGAGTCATCAAAGAGCTCGGCTCCTATTGAAGAACTACTTGAGGCTCATCATGTAATCAGCCAACGCATTCAAATCTCTCTTAGAAAGATAGTTGAAGGCGGGCATCTGAGACATGGGCTGAACCGCGCGGGGGTTGGCGTGATGGACAAGATGCCACCCCTTGATGGGCAGACGGCTCCCGACATGGAGAAGATCCGGAGCCTTACGGTCCGAACCGAAAACGGTCGGGGACTCTCCGACAAAGTCCGAAACCCTGGGAGGGGCACCGAAATACTGCCAGTCCTGGGTCTGTTCAGGAAGAAGGGTATGGCACCACCAGCATCCTTCCCGGACAAAGATAACCTTTCCCTTTCCGATCATGGTCGGACGATCCTCACCCGTCATGAAGGGATCTTCGATGGTGAACCCGCTCTCCGGACCGTAGTCTTTGGACTTCTGGATGGCTGTTGCGGAGGGGGGAACCTTGCTCATCTCCATGGCCGGAAACAACACTGTAATGGACAACGTCACAGCAAACACAGTTCCGGTCATCATAACGCCAAATTTGTACTCGCGAAATGCCATCTCGCACTCCTTAACGCTCTTGAGTTTTAATCTGTCTTCCATTCAGGAATGAAAGACATTCCAGATGCGGAAGTGATCCGCACCCCAAGAAAAGGAGGCCGGGGACCCCGGCATTCCTTTCCCATCCGGACACCCTATTTCTTGCGAGAAGGATCGAATTTCGCCCGTCCAGCAATCCCCGACATACAAACAAGCAACAGCACCATGCTACCGATAGCAGTCGAAGTTCCCATAAAGGCCGCAAAGGACGCAACTCCCTGACTGGCGCCCCCGGGTGTCATTCCACAACAATGGCTCGGATCGGAAAGCTCTTTAAGTTGTGCGCTTGAAAGCGATGTAATTGCACTTAACATCCACATACTGGCACCTCCCAAATTTTTAGGATTCAGACCTTTTGACTCCACAGGAAAAGCGCATGATCACCAGCCTTCGCGCTTTCTGTGATAGGAGTAGGAGTAAAGCCCGATAAGGGCACCAGCAATCGTGGAAAGCACCATGATCCAGTAAATCCAGATGTAGGATTCACGCCATGTTTCAAACCGATGGGCACCGAACCACTCCTGCAGACAAAACCCGACAACTGATCCGCTTCCCACTGCCGAGAAGGCTGCACCGAGCCAATAGGCCACGATACCTTTCTGATGACTTTGAGCCACGACAACCCCCTTACAAATGTAGATAAGGAATAAGTGCCTTGATCCGCACCGATCCTTGCGGACCCGTATTTTTGAGGGCATTACACCTCGAAGAATACGCTTTGGAGAAATCGTTGTCAAGACAATCCTCAAGCGAGGCTCCTAATTTTTTCTGTATTTTTGCAACAGAGATTTTTAACTGGAATACCCGGGAGCGACTTGTCTATGATGGTTTTATGGCACTTCCTTTAAAAAACTCCTTATTTTCATCCGACTCCTCCGAAGGCGGCCACCTTCCCGCCAAGCGGAAGTTTCGAGACTTCATACTGGGCATGAATGACGGGATGGTGACAATGGTCAGCTTCCTTGGAGGACTCACCGGGTCCTCCCTCCCCCGTCCTTCAATCCTTTATGCCGCCCTGATGACGGCCATCGCGGGAAGCCTTTCCATGGCGATCGGGGGATATCTCGGCTCCCGGACACAAAATGATATTTTCAGGAGAGAGATGGCCCGGGAAAAATGGGAGATCGAAAATATCCCCGACACAGAACGCCAAGAGGTTCGAAACCTTTTTCTTTCCTTCGGCCTCAACCCGGAACAGTCCGACCACGTGACAGAGAAGATTACATCGGATCCTTCTGTATGGCATCGCTTCATGGTCAGGGAGGAACTGGGCATTCATGAGGAAGACATCGAGAACCCCCTGAAAGGAGGGCTTCTTCTTGGAGGATCCTTCATCATCGGGGCCCTTCCCCCTCTTCTTCCCTATTTTTTCCTTTCCAAAATCGGATCCGCATTTACGGACTCGCTTCTCTTCTCCTGTCTGGCCCTTTTCCTGACCGGAAGCATCAAGTCCCGGCTCTCAAACGAGCCACCCCTCAAGGGTGCGGGAGAAATGGTGATTCTGGGCGGCATCGCCGGGGTCGCAGGACTCTTTATAGGGACGATCCTTCCCCGTTTCCTCTCCCTGATTCACTGAGACTGGGTCATTTTCTCGCGCGCTATGTTAGAATGATCAACAATTGGAAACTTTCCTTCCTTAAATCCCCTGGAGAACCCTCCGCATGACCGGATCATCCATTTCCCGACCCGTATCGGTTTATGCTCCCGCCTCGGTCGGAAACATTGGCCCCGGATTTGATACCCTCGGAATGGCCATAACAGGCATGGGGGATCGTATTACGGGCGAACTCGACCACTCCCTCGACAAAGACAGGATCGAATCGATCACGGGAGCCTGGACGGCGCTGCCGACCATACCGGATCAGAATACCGCCAGCATTTCGGCCCGGATTCTTCTCGACCGTGCAGGAATCAAAACCCCTTTCCGGATGACCATTGCAAAGGGTGTTCCAGGATCTGGCCTTGGGTCGTCTGCCGCGTCGGCCGTCGGAGGCGCCTTTCTGGGCCATCTTCTGTCAGGACAAAAATTTACGGATGCGGAGATTCTGGATGCGGCTCTCACGGCCGAATCCGAAGTCAGCGGCGGAGTGTTTCTCGACAACATCTCGGCCTGCCTTTTCGGAGGAGTGACCGTCAGCCATGGAGCGAGTCGCACCGCCTTGCCGGTGGGGCCCATCGAAGGGGTGCATCTTGTTTTTGTCGTTCCTAAAGCGACAGTCAAAACCTCAGAGGCCCGCCGGATCCTCCCGGACATGGTTCCCAGAGGTGACGCGGTGGGAGCCCTTGCCAACACCGCCGGCATATTGGCGGGCGTCATGAGGAAGGACCCTGACCTATTTTGTAGGCGCGTTTCGGATCCCCTCATCGAACCCTATAGGAAGAATCTGATACCGGGATTCGACTCCCTGAAGGAAACGGCCCTTTCCTCGGGGGCCACAGGGTTTGCGATTTCCGGAGCCGGCTCAACAATGGTCGCCCTTACTCCCGACAAAAAACGAATCGAGGCCATCAAAGACTCTCTTCAGGCTGTCCTGAACACCCTGAGGATCGAAGCCTCCCTGTTCTTCTCGACCATCGACCCGAAAGGAGTGCGCATTGCTAATCCCTGAGCCAGTTTACAATATAGAGAAATCCTACGACGACAATTATCGCGATGGACCGGTCTTCCACGGGCGCATTCCTGCCTCCATGCCGTCGACTCGCCCGGTCTCCTTCCTGGGAATAACGGCAAACAGCCGCCTCGGCATTCCCGCGGGACCTTTGCTGAATTCCGACTGGATCGGATTTTATGCCACCATGGGATTCGACCTCCTTGTTTATAAAACGGTCAGAACGCACGCCCATCCCTCCTACCCGCCCCCCAATTGCCTCTATGTCTCGGTGAGCGGAGACCTGACTCCGACATCCCTCTCCACCCCGCTGATCGGGACGCCGCGCATGGAGCCCGCATCGATGCGCGACATCACGATCACCAATTCCTTCGGAATGCCAAGCCAGGCTCCGGCTGTCTGGCAGGAGGACGTCTCCCGGGCCAGAAAAAAAATCGGGCCGGGGCAAGTCCTGATCGTCAGCGTCGTCGGAACCGAAAGGGAGGGGGAATCCATCGCGGAGAATTTTGCCAGGGCCGCAAAAATGGCCAAGGAGTCCGGAGCCCAGGCCGTAGAGGTCAATTTTTCCTGTCCCAACGTGAAGGGGACAGAAGGACAGATTTTTCAGGATCCCGAAACCGCCGGGACAGTGGCAAAAACGGTGCGGCGGGAGCTTGGTCCGGACTATCCTCTGATCGTCAAGGTGGGCTACATCGGAAGCGATGCCGAGGCGGACCGGCTTCTTCGGGAGATCGGGCCCCATATCAATGCGATCGCGGCGATCAATACCCTTTCGGCAACCGTGATCAATCCGGAAGGGCGTCCCGCTCTCCCAGGACCCGGGCGCGAACGCTCCGGAGTCTGTGGAAACGCCATCCGAAAGGCGGCCCTGGAAGTCGTCTCCAGACTTTCCGGGAGAATTTCTTCCATGAAAATTCCCCTTTCGGTCATTGGCGTGGGAGGTCTGATGACGGTCGAGGACTACGACCTCTTTTTAGCATCGGGAGCCGACTTTGCCATGACGGCAACGGGGGCGATGTGGGATCCCTATCTGGCCTTCCACCAGAAACAGCAGAATCTTAGATAGGAAGTCCTGGACGGCTGAAAGTCAATCCTGGTGTGTTGTCTTTTTGGAAGGATCAATACGGGGTCCCGGATGAGACACTCCTTATCAATCTGTCTCTGAAAAATAGGAGGCAACCTCTCGACGGTAGGTTTTGTACGGATCCAGCATATACAGGATCTCCCCTCCGTCTATCTGGACACCGAACCACTGGATGATGTAGTCAGAGATACCTTTTCCAGATCGTCCGTCAAGAATCCGGTGAACGGCCTCGGACCGGCCCTGAGCCCTCGTTCCGGCAGGACCACTTTCGGTCGCGGCCCTGATGGCCGAAGGGGAGACCAGCCGCCTGTGGGTTCCGTCCTCTTCGAGTGGATAAAAAAGGCCCGTATCCGGGTTGAGGTCATGATAGGCCAGATCGAGGCTTTCCATCCAGGGATCTTCCCAGGACAGTCCTTCCTCTTTTCTGAACGCGTCGAGAAGAACGTATTTTTGGGCCCAGTCGATCCGGTCCGCCACAATTTCTGGGTCTCGCTTTTCAAGATCTGTCAGAATTCCATTCCAGGCATCGAGGATCCAGTCAGCATCATCGCTCTCTCCCCTGAAAGCTTTTTCAGCCGCCTCATAGAATCTTCCCTGGACATCGGTGGCACTCATGATCCCTTCTCCCCCGACCTCCACAGGCCAGGCCATCGACAGATCGTGAGAAATGGCTCTGATGGCCTGAACCGGATCGGCGATCGGAATCCAGGGGGCCTCCCCCCGTTCGATCAGTCCCAGAACAAGCCTTGTTGTCCCTGCTTTGAGCGCCAGGGCATACTGGGACATGTTCGAATCTCCAAGAAGGAGATGAATGCGCCGGAACTGAAGCGGATCGGCCAGGGGTTCGTCCCGCGTATTCACAATGGACCGATTCATCTGAACCCATTGATAAAACTTGTTGACGACATAATCCGACCGCTGAGAGATCTGGAAAGGAATGGCAGGAATGACGTCATCAAGAGAAATAAGGCTGTCATTGATGATCGAGGCACCGACGCGTCCGGCTCCCGAAAAGATCTGCCGGGTCACGAGAAAGGCCACGAGGGGGTCAAGTCCCCTCTCATTAAACGGAAAGCTTCTCGGAACAGAATAGTTCTCATGGGACCCGAAGGTGGCCAGCGTCTGATGATCGATATTGTTTTTGATGAAGGAGACGCTTTCGGATAGTCCCAGTTCCCTGATGGCTTCTTCTAGGAGGAGATCTCCGGCCCGATCCATTGCAACAAGGTCCATGATCGTCCCGCACTCCGGAGAGGCATATTCCACATGGCCCATATCGATATAAAGCCGACCCCCGTTCCGAAGGAATCCGCCATTGCCTGGAGGTTCGTCGTAGGCGCGCTGATGCAGGTCGATCAGGCCGGCCTTCTTTTCGAAGAAAAGGTAGTCGCGAACCCTCCGGAAAAGCTCTTCCTGACGGATCATGGAGGAGCCCCTCCCGTCACCATCCCTGATCAGAAGACCATATTCGGTCTCTATCCCACACAAAAACTTCACAGGCAGAGATCTCCCGTTTCATTGAGCCTTTTGATCCTGGCCGGCGCCTTGCGATCCAGAAGAACGCCTTCCCACTGACGCTCTTCACGCAAACGCGACTGGCACTCGGCAAGCTTTTCGGGATTGATGAGGTTGCCGGACTCGTCGAGCCCCCGTTCATCCCTGGTAAAGAGAATCTCCAGAAAAACGTCTGACAAAACCCCCACAACCTCACGAAGGGTCCGATCTCCACGGGGAATCCGGTCCCGCAATAGATCTGAGGCCTTCTGAGCTGTCTCCTCGGTCGGGGCAAGGACCATCCTATCCACAGACCGTTCGAGATTCCCGTCGAACGAAACCTTTATGAAACGGTCCTCCGATTGAGTCCGGCCGACCTCTGAGAGCAAGACATCGAGGATGATCGGGGGGGCCGAGACATCTTCAAACGCCGTCTTCAGTCGCGGGGCCAGACCGAAAAGAGCCAAACGCTCGATGCTGACATCGGAGGTCGACCTCTGAAATCCTTCGACATGGGCCATATTGAGGAGTATGCCTCTGACTGTCTCCAAATCTGCGGGATGCCCGATCCCACCCATCGCAATCCGGTCGTACAATTCATAAATTTTGGGATTCTGACGATGGAAGGATGCAAGAATAATCCCTTCTGAAACGGAAAGACCGATGACGGGGGTCGCCCTGTCAAGCTGCTCGGCGATATAGTCCCTCCGCTGATGGATGGCATCGATCCAACGGTAGGGCTCATCGAACACGCATCACCTCGTTTCTGTAAATTGCGGACAAAGTTGCCTCATCTACGGTTTCCAGCGTTCCGGAAGTCAGAATTTTCATCACCGGCCAGATGGGATCTTGCGAATCCACACCTCCAGTGGCGGAGTCGAAGTAGGAAGCCGTCTCCAGAAGACGAAGTGCGAGGATGATGGCCTCCTCGCGGGACATCTCCCGGAGGGGGCGGGGACTCCAGCGATCGAGGTAGCGCAGGATTCCCTGGACCTCAGGGGACCCGGAGCCTCCAACGGAAAATTCGACCCCTTCAAAATGGGCGCCCAGGATATCGTAGAAATAGATGCGCACGATCCGTGATTCGGGATCCCTGGCCACAAAGAGGGGGACAACCGCCCCTATTCCCTCGACGGCCATCGGTAAATTCTCCTTGAGGAGCTGGGCCAGGATGCGAACCTTCCCTTCCAGGGAAATTTCTGTCAGCTGGCTCCGCCGGTAATACTTGAGGGAGTGGTCGAGAACCCGCGCCATTTCAAGGGCCATGGCCGGAGAACCCGAGATGGCTAAAAGGGCCGAATCGTCGATTTCCAGAACCTTGTCGACCCGGTTCGACATGATCCGATTTGAGGCTGTCGCCCGGCGATCTCCTGCCACCAGGACCCCATCCTGGAAGTGGAAGGCCAAGATGGTCGTTCCGTGCGAAGCTCCCGGGATGGGCGTGCATTCACTCCTCGCAACCCCCTGAACGGGAGAGACTTTCCTAAGAAGATCCGGAAAATACCCTGTATTCGGGTGGAAGACTCCTCCGTCCAGATCAATCCTCAACTTCCCTGCTCCCATTTTTTCCTCTCTTCCTGGCCAGTCGATCATCCTATTCGCCGGTTCTCTGCCGGTACCGTTCGGACTGTTTCGGATCCACCTTCCGCATTCTGTCCATCATGCGATCCTTGGTCGGCTTGGGATCCAGATTTTTAGGAGCAGGACTGTCCGGGCTCGTCCCCTTACGTGTCGGGAAGGGAACCCTCTCCTGTTCATCTAATGCAAAAAAATATGTGTCAAAGGGACTCATCTCAAGAAAACCCCTAGAAAAGTCGGCTCTTTCCATGACCTTACCCTCCCCGCTCAATGCCTGCCAGAATTTTGGCCAGATCGGCCCTTTCCTCGCAGGATGCGATTCGCCTGCAGAGCGTTTCGACATCCCCCCGCTCCAGCTCCATGAAGAGCGGAAGATCGATATGGCTGCCATCGACAAAAGCGATGCGCTCCCATCCTGCATCTCGAATCTCTTTTTCATAGCGTCGAAGAACGGCCGCCCGGACGGGGGCTCGGCCCGTGCGCGGAGGGACGATCGTCGCCGCATCCACCTCCCCGGGATCGGTCAGCCGAATCATGCGGCCGTCCGACTCAAGGGGCCAGAACATTCCCAATTCCTGATCCAGGTCATGATAGGCGAGATCGAGGCTCTGAAGCCAGGGATCACCGGAGGAAAGGCCTTCCTCGCTTCGAAAAAGGTCCAGCAGCTGACGCTTGGCAACCCAGTCAACCCGGTCTGCCAACAGCTCCGGATCCTTTTCATAATCCTCGAGGGCCCTGCCCCACTCCGACATGACCCATTTGTCCTCAGAGTCCAACTGAAGACCGGAGCAAAGGTCCCTGTATGCGAGGAGAATCTCCCTGGGGGTGATCGTTTTCCCTCCCTCGAGCTCAAGCGGGAGATTTCCGTTTTCAGCCCGTGACACCCGTCGAAAAGCGCGAACCGGATCGGAGAGAACGGGAAATTTTTCGCAAGGAAGGGTTGCGACAGCTGACAGAACGAGTCGCGTCATTCCCACCTTCATGGCAGTCTGCCACTCGGACATGTTGGCGTCCCCGCATATCAGATGCAGCCTGCGAAAAAGGGTGCGATCGGCATGAGGTTCATCACGACTGTTGACGATGGGACGTTGGTGCATCGTGTTGACGCCGATCCGCTCCTCGATGAAGTCGGCTCTCTGGGAAAGCTGATATCCTTCCCGGGAAAGGCCGTCCTCTCCTTCCCTTCCGACCTTGCCCGCCCCGAGGAGAAGGGTCCGGGCGACAAGAAACGGCGTCACACCCGCGACAAGGGATGAAAAAGGAAGGCTTCTCGGGAGCAGATAGTTTTCATGACATCCGTAGCTGTGGCCATGGAAGTCGGTGTTGTTCCGATAGAGGCCAATGGCACCGGGGCGTGCAAGTTCCTCTTCCCGCGTCTTGACCGCCTGCCTGAGGATTTCCGTGCCGGCCCGATCGTAGAGGATCAGATCCCGCAAAGTCCGACATTCGGGAGTGGAATATTCCGGGTGGGTATGGTCGTTGTAAAAACGGGCTCCGTTCTGGAGGATCCTGTCGCTTTTCGATTCCCTGAAGGAAAAATGACGCTGCTGGTCAGAACGGGAAAAGGCATCTTCCTCTTCGTCCTGGGCAAGTCGATCCACCCTAAAACCCCTTGCGTCGGCACGAGGGTCTTCGGCTTCATAGGCCCATGCCCCAAAGGAATGGGGCCGATAGGCCCTGACAAGATCCATCGACTCGCCAACCGGATCGGATTCCTCCAGATCCTTCCGAATGATCCCGAACTCCGTCTCGATTCCGACCACGATCCGACTTGGAGAGAGCGGCATCTCCTTCTGCTCTTTCGTTTCCGGCAAGATTCCCTCTACTCGATCGTCCTGAGATTCCTGGAAGCCCCCGTTGTCGGGCGAATCTTTCTGACATCGACCACATCCTGGGTCTCGATATCGAGGAGACTCATCCACTCGAGAGCAATCTCCGCAGGCGGAAGGATGTCCCCTTCCTCATATTCACATTGGGCCGCCCAGAGAAGATCGTCAAGGCTGACTCCCCCGTCACCGTTTTCTATTTCTCGCAAAAGGGCCCTCTCCTTGGCCCGAAGGGTGATCGACTCAAGAATCGCCCCGCTGACGAGGTCCGAGCGATAGACCGGCATTCTCTTGCCGGATCTTCGCAACACTTCGAAAACGGCATTTTCGTCGGACCCTGCAAAGAATCTATCCCTGAATGCCTCGAGCAGCGATTCCCGATCATGGGTGGCATCACTTCCCGCAGACGTTGAATGAACCGGAACATCAGCCCCCAGATGGATCCTCAGAATCTCGATCGCGGATTCGAAGGTCGGACGCTTGACCTTGATTTTCCGGTCAATGCGACCCGGCCGCAGAATCGCAGGATCGATCATCTCCGGACGATTGGTCGCCAGAATCACCATCTGAAAGCCGGCCGGACCCGCAAGGCCGTCGAGCTCTGCGCAAAACATGGGGACGATCGTATTGTGAATATTGAACCCCCGACCGTTCCGCCGGGTCCCGAGAATGGCCTCGGCCTCATCGATGAAGAGTACAGGGAGGTTGAGGATTGATCTGG
>DAIBSV010000250.1 GCA_027415455.1 Nitrospirota bacterium
TCTAAACTAAACTTCCAAGAATAAATTATCACGAAAAAGGCAACAGATCTGGCGTTTTGCCTTTTATTGCCTTGCAGAGTCTGACTACGATCCGAGATTGGATCCCACTCCCAGAAGTTCAAAAGCTTTCTTCTGGAAGGATGTACACTGGGTCAGCATCGAGAAGCGTGCGGCGGTGTCTTCTCCCGCCTGCATCACGTTCTTGACGAGCGTTCCCAGATCCTCGATCAGTCCCCGGAAGGTCTGGATGGGCAATCCCTCTTCCGTCTTGTGAAGGGCGGCTTTCTTCTGCGTTGTCTTTGACGCAACCGACGGGCTGACGATGTCCTTGCGCTCTGCACTGGCGCCCTCCCGGTCCTCTTCCGCAAACAGAAGCGGGGCCAGCTTCTGCTTCATTTGCCATTCGACGTAATAGGCCAGCATGCACAGGAAGACATGGCTTTTGACCCGATCCGTCATCCTGTGGTAGATCGGCCGGATCTCGAGATCCACGGTCTTGAGGCTCCGAAAGGCCCGTTCCACGCTGGAGAGCGACTTGTAGGCCCCGACGGTCTTCTCGGAGGTCATCTCGCTCTTTTCAAGCGAGGTCCGGATCACGTAGAGCCCGTCGAGAGCGGCTTCTTCCCGGATCTTGTCCTCGTTTCGCTTCCAGGAGAAGCTGTCGTCTTCGATCGTCAGCTCGAAATGCTTGCCCACATGATACTTGTCGAGCACTTTCCCCACGCGAAGCCCGATCCTGTCCTTGTCCCGGAGCGGGTTCTTGGCGCGCTTCGTGGCCTCCGCAATCTTTTCGAGCACTTTCTCCGTTGCGACAAGAAGCTCTTCGCGCTTCCAGGCTCGCCGGTCTGCCAGGACAGGATTTCGGCAGACGATCAGCCGCTCTCCCGGATAGTCGGGAGAGGTGATCTCGGCCAGGTTCTTCGCGTCGAAGAGCGAAGGCTGAATATGGCCCCGTTCCCGGAGTTTGGCGATCGATGGGGACCGAAGCGCCGTGATCCAGTCGAATCCGGGGGTGTCGCGCACCTTGTCGCTCTGGACCTGCGTCAGGATCCCCCGGTCCGTCACCAGAACCACCCGGGCCAGGCCGAACCTCTCCCGAAGCTTGGCGATCTGGCTTGAGAGCGTGTTCGGGTCGGCCGTATTGCCCTCGAAGACCTCGATGGCGACCGGACAGCCGTCGGAGGCGCACAGAAGCCCGTAGACGATCTGCGGGAAGCGTTTCTTGCCGTCCCGGTTGTGGCCGTACTTGGCCAGGTCGCAATGCTCCCCCGTGTAGTAGCTCGAGGAGACGTCGTAGAGCACCAGGGTGCCGTCCTGGAGATGCTTTTGGGCCAGGACTTTCTCGATCTTCCCCTGACGCGACAGAAGGGCATCCATGGCCTCGTAAAGCTCGTCTTCGGTGGCCCCTTCCACCCCCAGCACCTCTCCGAGGGTGGAGGTGGCCGTCTCGGGCGCGAGGGCCCGGGAAAGAGCGAGCTTCGAGCCGGGGGAAAGGAGCCGGTGGGCGATCAGGGCCTCCTGGAGGTCTCTCTCCCGCGTTCGCCGGGATCCCAGGAGGGCCGTGAGCCCTGCCCCCCGCATCGTTCCGACCACGGCCGCCACGTGGCCGTGGGGCAGGGAGCGGACGCAGGCGAGATCCTGGTCCAGAACGCCTACGGCTTTTCCAGACATTCCGGCCATCACGACCTCGAGGATATGGGGCGGGAGATGGGAAAGGTTCGCCAGGGTCTCGTTCTTGACCTTGCCGTCTTCGCGATAGGTCCTGCGGAGAAGGATTGTGGTGTAGACCTTGTCCCCGACCACTCTTTTCGTTGTGACCACGTGACATGGTCCGCCTCTTGTCGCCATGAAGCAAGAATAGCATGTGTATCGAAGTTTGTCAATCAAATTAGTGACTACATTTTTGACAGAAGACTTACAATTATGTCTTTGTGAACACGAAATAAACATTAATTTTTAGGGGTTATTTTTTCTGGAAGTTTAGATTAAGGAATTTGATTTCGTTTGAGGTATGATGGAATCCGGCAGGGCCCGCCACGGGAGAAAGGGAAAGCCTTGCATGGCCCCGGGCAGTTGCGCGCGGGGGAGGTCCGGGAACACCGCAGGAGAAGGCCTTGGTCCATCTGTATGAAAGCCAGAGACTTGAAGTCCTCGCGGACATGTTTGTCGAACGGCTGTCCGGGTGGGGGCAGGAAGGGCTCCTGGATCCTCTTGTCCCCGAAACGGTGATCCCCCAGAATCCGGCCATCGGGCGCTGGCTTTCCTACAACGTCGCCCTCCGGACCGGAATTTCCTCGGGCATCACTTTTCCGCTGGCCGGCCGGTTCATCCGTTCCCTTCTGGAGAGGGCCTACGGGGACCCCCTCCGTCCGGCCCGTTTTGGCAAGGAAAACCTCCTTCTTCGTCTCTTCGAGATCCTGCCCGGGCTGATCAGCCTTCCCCCCTTTCTGGAGGTGCGGGGAT
>DAIBSV010000251.1 GCA_027415455.1 Nitrospirota bacterium
TCGGTGGCGACCACGGGGGGAGGGCTGGTGGACGACTCGGGGATCCTCTCGGCGGAGACCACAAACGGCAAGACCGGGACGGTCCTCCTACAGAGCGGGATGGAGACCGGGACGACCACGCTCGCCTCCACGGCGGTGCTCGACGCCTCGGCGCCCAACGGGGGCAACGGGGGGAAGATCATCATTAACGGAAATACGGTGTCTCTGGATGAAGTGGCACCGATCAATGTGACCGCGACAGCCGGGACAAAGGGTACGCTCACAATCGACCCTTCCACGACCGACTTGACGACGGCGTCTGCCCTCGAAGCGGTTGATCAGGCCCAAGTTCTGACGGGATGCGTGAGCCTCGGAGCGAACATCTACTTGGGCGGATATAGCTGGATCCCGCTCGGGACGAGTTCGACGTCCGCCTTCACCGGGACCTTCAACGGGAACGGCTATGTGGTAAGCAACTACACGATCACTGCGACAGGAAATAGCGGAACGGGTTTTATCGGCTATCTTGGGTCCGGGGGGGTCGTAAAAAATCTCGGAGTCGCCGGAACGGTGAATGGCGGCTCCTACAACTACGTTGGGGGAGTCGTCGGGTACAACACCGGCACGGTGGAATACTCCTACAACACGGGGAGCGTCTCCGGCAGCGGCGCCGTGGGTGGGATCATCGGAGTCAATACATCATTAGGCGCGGTGGAGAATTCATACAATGCGGGGATGGTTTCCGGTCGTGACAAATACATTGGGGGGGTCGTCGGTGTAAACAACGGCACGGTAACGACCTCCTACAACACGGAGAGCGTCACCGGCAGTACCGGCAGCGGCTATGTGGGGGGGGTCGTCGGGATTAACTATGAAAAGGTGAATAATTCCTACAACACGGGGAATGTCAGCGGAAGCTACAGCGTGGGTGGGGTCATCGGGTGCAACGATGGCACAACGGCGATAGTTGAAAATTCCTACAACACGGGGAGCGTCACCGGCAGCCATTGCGTGGGGGGGGTCGTCGGGATCAACAGCGGCGCGGTGGAGACTTCCTACAACACGCGGAGCGTCAGCGGCAGCGACAGCGTGGGGGGGGTAGTTGGAGCCAACTGCGGCACGGTGGAGAACACCTATTACAACACTTCTGTCTCCTATGGTCGAGGAGCCATTGGAGGGGGAACGACCAGCGGAACAGGAATCAGCAACAACAATGGAATCAGCCCATCAGACTTTTCGGTGACGACTTCGGCCACCGCTGGCGTGTCGAACCTCGGGACGTTCAATACATGGGGATCGGGAGCTTTTAACTCCCCCGCGACCTCCGCCCCATGGTACGAGGGCACAGTTTTCGGGTTCTCTTCTACCGCTCCCATGTTGGTGTCGGATCTTCTCACCGCCACCGTGACGGGAAACAGCGGAACCTCCGTCTATAACGGATCGACCGTTTCTCCCGGCTATACCACGACTTACACCCTTCCATCCGGAATCACCGTCACGGCTTCATCAGCAGGCCCCAACGCAGGTACCTATAAGGTTATCCCCACCGTTACTGGAACATTCGCTCAACCCACGACCCAGACGAGCGTGGATTCCGTTTCTGCAGTTTCAGGAACATGGACGATCACGCCTCTCTCGGTCACGGCGACGGCGAATTCCGCCACCATGACCTACGGGGGCACGGTGCCGACACTTTCCGGCACCTTTTCCACGACCGGGCCGACCGGGGGACTCGCCAACCTCTTCGCAACGTGGACGACCCCGGCGACCTCTGCCTCCAACGTGGGGAGCTACGCCGTGACTCCCGGTATCTACTTCTACTCGAACGGCGCAGTTTCCGGGGACTATACGATCACGCAAGCCTTCGGCAACGCCACGGCCCTGACAATCGGGAAGGCAGATCTGACGGTGACGGCAAACAGCACGACCATGACCTACGGGGGCAAGGTGCCGACGCTGTCGGGAACGGTCACGGGATTTGTGAACGGACAAACCTTGGCCGGAGATGGGGGAGTGGTCACATGGACCACTCCGGCCAATTCATCGAGCAGTCCCGGAGTCTATGCGATTAAAGGAACCATAATGATGGCGATTGGAAATATCTACGGAGAAGATTACACGGTGGTCCAAGCCTCCGGCAACGCCACGGCGCTGACGATCACGCCCGCAACCTCCATATCGGGGAGTGGTTCATCCGGGTCTTCGACCTCTCCCGGGGTGACGAACACTCAGATCGTTCCGGAGTATCAAACCGTTCTGGGATTTGACAACGTGGTGACGCCCTCGGAAGCCCCTGCCTCGACATCCTCATCCGGCAGTTCTCCGTCTCCGGTCCCATCCGGAAGCGCGACCCCGCTCTCCTCGAGCGGCGGAACGACTCTGACGCTCCTCCAGCCGACGGAGGACGGCATGACGGGCGAAGGGATTCTTTCCGATGAACCCATCACGCCAACGGGGCAACCTTGA
>DAIBSV010000252.1 GCA_027415455.1 Nitrospirota bacterium
GAGGAACACGGGCTATCATCGAATCGCCTGAATCCTATTTCGGCGGAAAGAGGATATCAGGCCAACGCCTCCGTCATATCTGCCGACAACCAGCTTATGAACACGCTGCTGACGCGTATCGGATAATCTCGCGGAGGTCATGATTTAACAGTAAGAAGGGTCTTTCGGGGGATCCCCCGGAAGACCCTTTTTTGCTTTGGTACACGTTTTGCTTATCATAGGTCGAAAAGAAGGCACGGACCGGTTTCGGGAGATCCTGAAGACGATCCGGACAGGCGGACGCAATCCGGGAGAGGGCGATGGCTGAGGAAGAAGAGGGCGGAGAAGAGCAGGGGGAAGAGAAGAAAGGCTCCAGGAAGATGCTGATCGTCGCCGTGGCGGCGATCCTGCTGATCCTCGGAGGCGGAGGGGCCTTTTTCTTTCTCCACCACAAGAAAAAAGGGCCCTCCGAGGAACGGCACCACCACTTGACCCCCAAGGAGATGGAGAAGATGATCAAGGAACATCCGATCATCGATCTCAAGCCCTTCGTCGTCAACCTTTCCGGGCCGGCCGGGAGCGCTCCCCAGTATCTGAAGGTGCGGATCGCCTTGAAGCTCGACCGGGCGGTGACGGCCAA
This sequence comes from Nitrospirota bacterium, assembly GCA_027415455.1. The sequence goes on from DAIBSV010000252.1 coordinate 620, forward strand.
GGAGATCGACTACCGGATGCCCGAGATCCAGAGCGCGATCCTGATCCTTCTGGGAGCCCAGACGGTGGGCGATCTCCAGTCGACGGGAGGGAAGCTGGCCCTGAAGGACGAAATTCGCCACAGAGTCAATGCCAGGCTCGACTCGGGAAAGGTGACCGATGTCTATTTCACGGAGTTCGTGATTCAGTAGGGTGTTGGGGGACCGGCGCCGGAGGACGGCGCCGGAACGAGGATCATGCCGGAAGGGGAGGAGCGATGGCGGACGAACCACTGGACGAGGAAGCCCTGGCGCGTGCCTGGGAAGAGGACCTGGCCAAGAATGAGGCGGGCAAGGATCGCGAGGAGCCCCAGGGTCCGCCCAAGACCCATGAACCTCCCCTGAGCCTGGACTATCTTCTGGACGTTCCCCTGACCATTTCGGTTCGGGTGGGAGAATCCCGGATGCTCATCAAGGATCTTCTGCAGCTTGGGCAGGGATCGGTCGTGGAGCTCGACAAGCTGGCCGGCGAACCGATGGAGGTCCTCATCAACGACCAGCTGGTCGCCAGGGGAGACGTGGTCCTGGTCAACGACAAGTACGGCATCCGGCTGACCGACATCGTCAGCCCCATCGACCGGGTGAAGAAGCTCTGAGGCCGGGCTTGCCGGCAACCATCCAATAGGGAGGCAGATTCATGATCACGACATCCCATGGCCACGACGCGAGTCTTTTGTTTGTCGGCGCCAAGCTGGCTGGGTCGCTCCTCTTTGTCCTGGCGCTCTTTCTCGCGGGGGTCTGGGTGGTGCGCCTCCTGCAGCGCCAGAAGCTTCTGTCCGCCCGAAGGCCCGAGAACGAGATCGAAATCCGGTCGACCAAGGCCCTCGGTCCCCGTTCCCAGATCGCACTTGTGACGGTTGCCGGGAATTCCTTCCTGGTGGGGATCGCCCCATCGGGAATCTCCCTCCTGGGGAAGATCGACGAGCCTTCCCCCCGTGGCTCGTCGACCGTGGCTCCCTCCGCGCCGGCTCCCCGTCTTCAGACGCCGCCCCCCGCCGCTTCTTCTCGGACTCCAGGTCCGGACCCGGCCTCTTTCGATGCCGCCGTCCGGGAGGCTTTGGACAGGATCGGCGCCCTTTCGCGGGAGCGGGGATCCGCCGAACGAAGCAGCCGGTGGACAGTATGAGATCTCTCCCCGGCAGAGCGGCCCTGATGCTTGCGGTTGCACTGCTCCTTTCCGGCCTCTCCCCGGAGGCGGCCTTGGCGAAGGATCTCGCGGTCGCTCCCGTGGCGCCCCTTCCCGACATCCATCTCTCCTTCGGGAACGGGAATCCGGAGCCGTCCCAGGTCGCGATGACGGTCGAGCTCTTCCTGCTGTTGACGGTTCTTTCCCTGGCCCCGGCCATTCTTGTGATGATGACCTCCTTCACCCGGATCGTGGTGGTCCTCTCCTTTTTGAGGCAGGCCCTCGGCACGGCCCAGGTTCCACCCAACCAGGTCCTGATCGGACTCTCTCTTTTCCTGACCTTTTTCATCATGGCCCCGGTCTGGCAGACGATGAACAAGACGGCGATCACTCCCTATCTGGATAAGAAGATCGGCTCCGACGAGGCCCTCACCAAAGGGATGGCCCCCGTCCGGGATTTCATGTTCCGGCAGGTCCGGAAAAAGGATCTGGCCCTTTTCGAACGGATCGCCCATCTGCCGGAGACTCCCCAGACCCGGGACCAGATTCCCACCTATGTCCTGATTCCGGCCTTCGTCGTGAGCGAGCTGTCCACCGCCTTCGAAATGGGCTTCATGATCTATCTCCCCTTTCTCATTCTGGATG
>DAIBSV010000253.1 GCA_027415455.1 Nitrospirota bacterium
CCGTTCCTACGGAGGCCACGGAGGCTCCGGCGTTCTGTGCGGCTTTCGCCACTTCCGTCAGCCGGGTGGCGGACGTCAGGAGGTTCCGGTTCATCGCCTTCGCCTGGAGTCCGGCCTCCGAGAACGAGCAAAGCATTGATAAAGAGTTTAGCGTGATGGCAAAGAATAACCCGCTGATCCAGGGGAGGATGCTCATCAACAATCTGTCGGTCGCCCTTCAGAAACTGGCCGACAACGTGATCCCGATGCTGACCTCGACCTTGAAGCAGACGAACGACTTTCTCCGACAGGTGATCTTCCATCCCGGAAGAACCGTGGACACGATCACGCACGCGGCCAACGAAGCCTTCAACCCCCTGGAGTGGTTCAAGGGGACACCGCACCCCTTCCCGGCCGAACAGGTTCACCACCACAACATTTATCTTGACGGGAAGAAGATCGCGGAGCACGTCTCCCGCACGATCGTCGGGCGCCACACCCACCCCACCGGGGCGACCTTCTCGAACGGCTCCATCTTCCCGGCGACCTCCGGGCATGGAGGGTAATCGGTGAGCACGCTGTCGCGCTTTCTCTCTCCCGGACCCAACGCGCTGGGATCGACGCCCTCCACCAGCACGACCTTCATGCTCTACGGCCCCGGACTCGGGGCCTTCATCTTCGAGCGCACCGAGATCCCCGGACATCTCCCCTTCGCCGGACGTCAGATGGTGGCCGTCCACAATCAGATCGGGGGCGGTCGCGTCGTGGATGCCCTCGGCCCCATCGACCGGGATCTTGAGTGGCGCGGCCTTTTTCTCGGGACCAACGCCATGAGCCGGGCGAAGAAGCTCAACGCCGCGCGGCTTGCCGGAAAACCCCTCTACCTCCTGATGGGGAATGTCTCGTGGAAGGTCGTGATCGCGGACTTCGAGCCGGATTATGCCTACGTCAACAACGTCCCGTACCGGATCCAGCTGATTGCCCTCTCCGAAACATGGCACAACCCTCCGGCCAAGATCGCCACGGTCTCGAAGCTGTCGGCGTTCAAGAAGTTTCTGGCGGACGCCGCGGCCCTCGGTCAGGCCATCTCCAACACCGTGGCCACCATCGTCGCCGGTATCCAGTCCGTGACAAATACGATCGCATCGATCGACGGGGCCGCAAGCTCCGTCATTTCGTCCCTGACCAACGGACTCGAGCAGATCACGAACACGGTCGACGGGCTGAAAGCCTCCATCGAAAACGGCCTCCAGAACCTCACGACCCTTGGCGGCGTCTTTCCGAACAATCCCGCCGCGGCCATGGTGTCGTCCATCAGCAACCAGGCGAACCTGGCGGCACAGAGCTATCAGGCCGACAATCTTTCCGCCATCACGATCAACTCCGGGACCGTGCTGGAGACGACGGGAGAGGTCCTGGCCCCGCTCGTCATTCCGACACTAACCGGATCGGCTCCCCTTTCCACCACCGTCAGAGTAATCGTCCCGCAGAATACGGATCTGGGAACGTTATCTCTCCAGTACTACGGGGATGCGACGCAGTGGCCTCAGATCGCCAACGCCAACGGTTTATCGGGGCCGATCGTCCCATCTACGATGGAGATCGTCGTTCCGCCCTTCGTGGCGATGCAGGGGGGCGTGGCGATGCCCGGATTCATCCCTGACGCCCTCGGGACGCCGGGAAGCACCGTCTTCGTCGGGCCGTTCATCACTCCTGAGATGAATGTGCTCGGAACGGTGACAGAAGGATCCGGCCTCACGGCAAAAACCGGGGCCTCGGCACTTCCCATCGACATCCTCTGGCCCGCGGCATGAAGCAGCTCAACCGGATCAACTACTTCCATGGACGGCGACCCCGCTTCTCCGTCCTCTTCGGGACCGGGACGAATGCTCCGTCGCACTCCCTTGTCGCCCTTCTCGACATGGAGGTGGTCAACAACAACTTCTACGAGGCGGACACCTTCCAGGTCCGGGCGGTCCTTTCGGCCCAGAAGGCCCCGCACAACGGCGCGGCGTGGTGGCTCTCGCAGCCGGAGATCATGGTCTCGATCACGGTCGGAACGGAGCCGTCCGGGAGTGTTCAGGGCTCTGGAACAACCCTCATCGTGGGTCGCGTGGACGACGTGGTGGTGGATCCGGTGGCCGACGAGATCATTCTCTCGGGGCGCGACCTGACGGGGCTCCTGATCGACTCCCGCACGAGCGGGGACGCCATGCAGCAATATCAGAACAGCACGGCCTCCCAGATCGTCGAGGGGCTGCTGGCCCCCTTCTCGTCCTGGTTTTCCGGAAACAACATTCAGCCCACCACGCAGCAGGTCGGCCACTACGCCGGAGGAAACTTCCTCTATCTGTTCCGGAATCGGAGCGTCTGGGACGTGATCGTCTGGCTCGCCCAGACGAATGTGGGAAGTGGAGGCAGTCCGGATCCCTTCGT
>DAIBSV010000254.1 GCA_027415455.1 Nitrospirota bacterium
GTCACGAACCCCGTCGCCTTCACCAACGGCGTGAATCCGGAGTCGGACTCGGCGGTGCGCGCGCGTTTCGTCACTTACATCGCGTCGCTCCAGAAGGGGACGAGGCTCGCCGTCATCGCCGCACTTCTCGGCGTCCAGCAGGGGCTTACCTACAATTTGGTCGAGTTCCAGACGGAGGCAGGAGTCTCGGTCTCTGCCTACTTCTACGTCGTCGTCAACGACGGCTCCGGGAACCCCCCCTCCACGCTCCTTCAGTCGATCTACAACGCGATCGATGTGGTCAAGGCGGCGGGGATCCAGTTCAACGTCTACGGCCCGACCGCCGTGACGGTGAACATCGGCATGACCGTGAGCATTGCCGCCGGATACCAGTTCTCCGCCGTCCAGAGCGCCATCGAGACGGCCATCGACCAATACATCGCCGCGCTCCCGATCGACGGAACGCTCTACTGGTCGCAGCTCTACGCCATCGCCTACGGGGTGGCGGGCGTGGTTGAGGTTACAGGAATGACGGTCAACTCGGGAACTTCCGACATCTCCGCCGGGAATAACGGCGTGATCGTTGCCGGAACCTACGACATCGTGCAGGCCTAAGCGATGAATCCCCTCGCGCTCACGACTGAGCAGATCCGGGCTTACCTCGTCTCGAAGCTCCCGAAAGGCTGGTTCTCAAGCGTGGCGACGGCCACCGGGATCATCGGAGCAATCCTCGCGGGCTATGCGTGGTCTTTCGGATACGTCATGGGGATCGCGCAGTTCGTGGCCCTCCAGGTCTATCTCCAGACCACCTCGGGGGGCTTTCTCGACCTGTGGGCCTACGACTTTCTCGGGACCTTCGTTCTCCGGAAGGAAGGCGAGGCGGATCCCTCTTTCCGGAACCGCGTCTCCGCCTACATCTTCGCGTCGACGGTCACGAAGGGGGCCATCGTCACGCTTCTGACGCGTCTCGGTTTTACGACGCCGGTCGTCCGGGAGGCGTTCTCCCCTAACGACACGGCAGCTTTCTCCGGCACCTTTTATTTCGGCGGAGGAGGCAACGCACGGTTCGGATCGCAGAGCTATCCGGGCCAGATCTTTGTCGAGGCCGGACTTCCGCTCGTCTCATACAGCGAGAGCATCCCGACCTTCAATGATGTGTATTTCAACTCGGATCCGGCGTACATGACCGCGCCTCCTTCGACGCTTCTGACGCTGGGCGATCTCTACGACGCCATCAACTTCATCCGGGCCGCGGGCATTCTCGCCTGGGTCAAACAAATCTAAGGAGGACGTGTGGACCGCATCATCGAATATCCCATGGAGCAGATCGTCGTCGACGACTTCCTGAACCAGCGTGTCGCCGACATGATCGCACTGGGGAAGCTCATCTCCGCGCTTCTCGGAACGCAGACGGCGGTCGAAGGACTGGCTTGTACGCCCACGTCTCCGGCGTCGATGGATGTGCTGGTCGCTCCTGGTCAGATATTCTTTCTCGAAGCCGTTGACACAACGACGTACGGGGATCTGTCGCCAACAGACAACGTTTTCGGGCACAACGTCGCAGCGAATGCCGCGACCGTCATGAAGCAGGGGCTGATCCTGTCGGAGACGACATTTGCGCTATCGGCCCCCACGACCTCGGGCGACTCGATCAACTACCTGATCTCTGCGGCCTATCAGGACCAGGACACACAGGACGTCGTCCTCAACTATTTCAACTCCTCGAACCCCTCACAACCGTTCCAAGGACCGAACAACTCCGGGACAGCCCAACCGACCTTGCGTCAAGGGAAGTGCGTCCTCACGCTGACCGCCGGAACCGCCGCGGCCACGGGGACTCAGCAGACGCCCGCCGTTCCCTCCGGAAACGTGGGTCTGTACGTCATCACCGTGGCGTATGGGCAGACCTCCATCACGTCGTCCAACATCTCCGTCTACCCCGGCGCTCCCTTCCTCTCGCAGAAGCTTTTTGGCCTGATGAACGGGTCTGGCACCGTGGACGTTCCGGCCCTCACCGCCTCCGGCCTCATTACTGCCAATGACGGGATTGATGTCACAGGAGGCACCATCACCGTCCCCAACGCCACCGCCTCCGGAAACCCTCCGAATCTCAGTCAATTTTCCAATTCTTTATCGGGTAGCGGATACCAGAAATTTCCGAATGGGTTGATTATACAGTGGTATCAAGTGGATAGTGTCGGAGGAGGTGGGTCCGCCGTCATCAACTTCCCCCTCGCCTTCCCGACAGCGTGTTTTTTCGCCGTCGCTTCGGAGAGTGGGAACTCCTCCGCCTCGACCTCCTCCGGAGGCGTAGATGTCGCCATAAACTCCACCACGCAGGCGACCTTTTATAACGGAACCACAGGGAGCCTCAGTATTTCCGGCCTCTTCATCGGATACTAGGAGACAACATGGGACAAA
>DAIBSV010000255.1 GCA_027415455.1 Nitrospirota bacterium
AAATGGTCTGTCCTTGGGTCGAGGCGACGCCTGAAACGGTCTGGCCAAAGTTGGCCGGTGAGGGACTCATGTGAACTTGTCCCAGATTGGCGGCGCCATGGGGGTGTGGATGCACGGCCGGGTGAACCGGCGGATGGACGGGGGGCGAACCTCCCATTGGATGGGCCGATGCCGGCTGGATAAAGGCCAGGATGGCAAGTGTGGCCCCTGCCAGGACCCCACATGATCGTTTCGCTATCTGAACATCCATTGCACGCTCCTTTCTCCTGTCAAATCCATTGATCGTCAGACTTTCAGAATACACCCCCATTCCGGTTGCGGCAAGAACTCGGGGGTGTGATCGCGATCACCCATGCATCGGTTATTCTTCTTTTTTCCCCCGGGGTTTTAAGAGGAGGGGAACCCCGGTGAAGGCGAATTTTTCGCGGATCTTCCGGGTCAAGAACTGGAGATAGGTCGGGGAAAGTCCATCCGGCCGGTTCGAGAAGAGCTGGATGACGGTCGGGGCGATCTGGACCTGGGTGGCGTAGTAAACCCTGACGGCACCCGTCTTGAGGCGGGGAGGAGGCGCGTGGGCCATGACGGGGAGAATGACGCGGTTGAGGTCGCTTGTGCCGATGCGCCGATAGTACCAGGAGCGAACCGTTTCAATGTGACGAAAGATCTGGGAGATGTTTCGGCCCGTCAGACCCGAGATGTTCACGACAGGAGCAAAGGCGAGGAAGGGGTAGCGTTCGGAAAGGAGGGAAAGGTCGGGTGTCTCTCCCTTGGCCACGGCATCCCACTTGTTGAAGGCGATGACGAGACCCCGTCGGGTATCGATGACCTGGCGGATGATCCGGAGATCCCCATCGGTCAGGCCGTCCGGGGTCGAGACGAGGACGACGGCGATCTCGGCATTCAACAGGGCTCTTTCGGTTCGGATGATCCCATAGAGCTCTGAGGCCTCGGCGAGCTTGCCCCTCTTCCGGATTCCGGCGGTGTCCACGAAGCGGTACGGCTTGCTTCTCCAGGTGACCAGGGTATCGATGGCATCGCGGGTCGTTCCGGGGATGGGGCTTGTGACCAGACGCTCTTCTCCCAGAAGATGGTTGATCAGGGTGGATTTCCCCACATTGGGCCGTCCGATCACGGCGATCCGGGCCGGTTCTTCGAGTCGCCTCCGGATTCTTTCGCGGATCTCCTCCTCCGATTCGTTCGTGAGGACCAGTCGGTCCGGATCGGTCTCGATATCCGTGGAGCGCGGAAGAATGGAGGAGAGGGGGAGGAGAAGCTCTTCCATGCCCAGTCCGTGGAGGGCGGAGATCGGCTGGAGTGGTTCGACGCCGTATTTGTAAAAGTCGGCCAGAAGAATCGATTCGCGGGTCGGGGAGTCGCTTTTGTTGACGGCGAAGACGGCGGGCTTTCCCGATGCGCGGATCCGGTCCACCACGTCCCGGTCCATCGGGTTGAAGCCCTCGCGGGCATCGAAGACATAGATCAGGGCATCGGCCTCCTCAAGGGCGAAGAGGGCCTGTTTCCGGATGGCCTCCCCCAGGGGGTGGTCGTCACCGAAAAGAATTCCTCCTGTGTCGACAAGCCGGTAAGTCCAGGGCCCTCGGGTGACGGTGGCATAGTGGCGGTCCCGGGTGACCCCGGGCTGGTCTTCCACGATGGCCCGGTTTTCTCCCAGAAGACGGTTGAACAGGGTCGATTTTCCGACGTTGGGTCGGCCGAGTATGGCCACGAGTGGCAGAGAGTCAGCCGCCCTGGGAGAATCAGACATATCAGTCTCCACGGTGATGACGAAAGAGGAAAGACGTCCCTAAAAAGGGAAGGACAATCAATCCCGGTCGAGGAATTTCGGTTTTTCGGTGTACTCGGGAGGCGGGGTCCTGCGAATGAACCGGTTGTAAACCCATTGCGCAAAAATCGTCAGAAGTCCCCCCCACAAAGAGAAAGGCGAAGCCGGCCATGAGGATCTGGCCCATGTGGTTGACCATGGGGTACTGCGGATGACCCTGGGACATGAAGTTCCCTCCTCAAAAAAATAATTTTATCATGGCCACCTTTCGCGCGCAATTGCGTCGCTGCGCCGGTCTGGATTCCAAGCTGAAAACGGAAAAGGGATCGGGGGAGAAAACGAACCGTTGTTGAAAGAGCCTTTCCCTTTGTCTCTTCAGATTTTCCGACAGGATTTTTGATCCGGCAGAATCTTCCGGGTAGAATCAATGAAGACGGATTTTCGGTGACCGTGGGAGCGTCGGGGAGGAGGGGAAAAGGCTATGGCTGGGGAAGCGGTTGAAACGGAAAAGCCTTATCGGGTCCTGATTCTGGGAGCCGGGTTCGGTGGACTTTACACGGCGGTGTATCTGTCCAGGTTCCTTGGAAAGCATCGTCCCGATGTCTGGGTGACG
>DAIBSV010000256.1 GCA_027415455.1 Nitrospirota bacterium
ATCCGTCCGGCCATCCCGCATCCTTCCCTATCTCGACCAGGGAGTCCGGAGAATCATCGTGGCCGACATGGGAGCCTCGAGCGCTCCCGTCCTCCGGATGCTTCTGGCGGAAGGAATGTCGTGCCTTGTTGTGGATCACCACCTGATTCCCGAGGAGTGGCCCAGGGCGAGCGTTCCGCTGGTCCATCCTTCCGGCCGCTCTGCCCTGACATCGGCCGGTTCGGCCTATGCGTTGATCAGGCCTTATCTCGCGCCGGAGGAGGAACCCCAGATGGCGTTCCTGGCAGGGCTGTCCGTCTTGGGAGACCGAGCTCCGCTCCTGCGCGAGAATCGGTACTTCATCCGTGTCCTGGTCTCCGATGAAGCCCTCTCCTCCTTTCCCGGAATACGCCTCCTCCTTCGAAGGAGGCTTCGCCGTGCTCCGATCGTCAGCGATTTTTCCTTCGGGGTCATCCCGTTCCTGAATGCTCCGGGCCGCATGGGAGATCCTCGGCCCGCCTTCGACCTTCTGATGGCCGCCTCTTCGGAAGCCTCCGAGAAAAACGTCCTGCTTCTGATGGAGATGAACCGCAAAAGGCAGGAACTGGAAGGCCTTTTGTATAACGAAATCAGGAAAAAAGGCCCGATGGAGTGGTTTCTCTTCGACAAGGACTGGTTTCCGGGAGTCCTGGGTCGGGTCGCCCACCGGATTTCCGAGGAATGGGACAGATCTGTTTTTGTTGGAACACTGACCGCCTCACTGACGGTCCGCGGCTCGATCCGCTGTCGGAACAACGATCGATTCCCCGAAATCATGAAGGCGCTCGTGGGGCTTCCGGTCCACGGAGGGGGCCATCCGATGGCGGGGGGGCTCGAGTTCCCCTTGAGTGCCCTTACCGAGGTGTCGCATCGCCTGAACAAGGTTCTGAACAATGAGGCTCCCCCGGACAAGGGAAACGGAGGCCTCGAGCCCGGCGACGGCCCCCTGAAAATCGATGCCTTTCTTCCAGCCTATTTCCGGAATCCTGTATTTTGGGAAGGATATAGTAAACTTTTTCCCTTCGGGGAAGGCTTTGCCTCTCCTCTTTTTGGCGTTCGACGGGCGCGGATCGAGCGCCTTGAGGATGGCTTTGGACGCATGCAGGTCTGTTCCTACCGGTGGAGGCACGGAAGCGGGCGGGCCTTTTTCCGGGAAGGAGGGGATCCTCCCCGTCCCGGACAGGACTGCGATCTTGTCGTAACGCCCGAGATAAGGGGCAAGGGGGATTATCTTGAACGCCTCTTCGTTGTTATCCAGCACCGACCGGCCTGAAGGAGGCTCCGACTTTTCGGAGCGTCCCCATGCGGCAAGAGATGGCGTCGTGACGATCGAGACGCTTCTCGAGGCCGTTTCCAGGTACAATCCCGGTCCTGAAGGGCTCGACCTCATCCGCAAGGCCTATCTCATGGCCTTCGAGTCCCACGAGGGACAGAGGCGCCAGTCTGGCGACTCCTACATCAATCATCCCCTGAACGTCGCCATGATCCTGGCGGAGATGAAGGTCGACACCTTCTGTCTCGTGACGGCGCTCCTTCACGACACCCTCGAGGATACCTCCCTCACACCGGAACAGATCGAAGCCGCCTTCGGCAAAAAGGTGCTCCATCTGATCGACGGGGTGACCAAGATCGGAAAGTTTCATTTCAAGAAGTCCCGTGCAGAAAAGCAGGCCGAAAACTTCCGGAAGATGCTTCTCTCGATGTCCGAGGACATTCGGGTTCTGCTGGTCAAGCTCGCGGATCGACTGCACAACATGCGGACCATCCAGTGGCTCGATCCCGCGAAACAGAAGAACATCGCCCAGGAGACTCTGGACATCTACGCTCCCCTGGCCAACCGGCTCGGGATCGGGTGGATCAAGCTCGAACTGGAGGATCTGGCCTTTTCCGTCCTCGATCCGGAAACCTATGCCGATCTCCGGGCTCGGGTGGCCCGCAAGAGAAAGGAGCGGACGAACTATATCGACCAGATCATCCGCTCCGTCTCACAGGCCCTGGCCGAAAACGGGATCCCTGGACGCGTCGAGGGCCGCTACAAGCATATCTACAGCATCTACCGGAAGATGACCTCCCAAGAGATCCCCTTCGACGAGATCTACGATCTCATGGGGATCCGCGTGATCACCGACACCAAGCTCCACTGCTACGGAATCCTGGGTCTCCTGCACGGGATCTACAAGCCCATGTCAGGCCGGATCAAGGACTTCATCGCCGTTCCGAAGTCCAACATGTACCAGTCCCTCCATACCACGGTCATCGCACCCGAGGGAGTCCTGGTGGAGTTCCAGATCCGGACGGAGGAGATGCACCGGGTCGCCGAGGAAGGGGTTGCCGCCCACTGGAACTACAAGGAAAACGCTGACGGCTCTCCCG
>DAIBSV010000257.1 GCA_027415455.1 Nitrospirota bacterium
CCATTCCGAACCGTTTCGTCATCGGTTACGGGCTTGATTACAAGAACAAGTACCGGACTCTCCCCTTCATCGCCGTCCTCGATCAGACATCCTGATCCCAGGGTCCGAGGAACCCTTTCTCCTTGCCGGATTTTTCACAAAATCCGATTGAAGAGGGGTAGGCTCCATGCTAGAATCAGAAATCGTACCCCTTGAAGGAGGAATCTGTTGATGAAGCCGTTCTACAAGAATCTTGCCCTCTGGTTGATCATCGGAATCGTCGTTTTTCTTGTCTTTGACATGTTTCAGTTCCGCCAGCCCACATCCCAGAACCTGATCTACTCGGATTTCATTTCAAAGCTTGAAATGAACCAGATCAGCGAAGTGACGATCAAGCGGAACCATATCAATGGCGTCATGAAGGATGGGTCCCATTTCCAGACCTATGCCGCCAACGATCCCCACCTCGTCGAGGAACTTCAGAAGCGGAATGTCAGGATCATTGCCATTCCCCCAGGCGAAAGTCCCTGGTACATGAGCCTCCTCATCTCCTGGGGCCCCATCATTGTCCTCGTTCTTCTCTGGGTCTTTTTCATGCGCCAGATGCAGACAGGCGGGAACAAGGCCATGTCCTTCGGCAAGTCCAGGGCCAAGATGATGACCGAAGACAAGAAGAAGATCACCTTTGCCGATGTCGCCGGAGTGGACGAGGCCAAGGAAGAAGTCTTCGAGATCGTCGAATTCCTCAAGGATCCGTCCAAGTTCCAGAGGCTGGGAGGCCATATTCCCAAAGGGGTTCTCGTCGTCGGCCCCCCGGGAACCGGAAAGACCCTCCTCGCCAAGGCAATTGCCGGTGAAGCCGATGTTCCTTTCTTTCATATCAGCGGCTCCGACTTCGTTGAAATGTTCGTCGGCGTCGGCGCTTCCCGTGTCCGGGACCTCTTCGAGCAGGGCAAGAAAAACGCCCCCTGCATCATCTTTATCGACGAAATCGATGCCGTCGGCCGTCACCGGGGAGCCGGTCTCGGAGGAGGCCACGACGAACGGGAGCAGACACTGAACCAGCTCCTCGTCGAAATGGACGGCTTCGAAAGCAATGAAGGGGTCATTCTGATCGCTGCGACAAACCGGCCGGACGTTCTGGACCCGGCCCTTCTCCGTCCCGGTCGCTTCGACCGGCAGATCATCGTCGGGAAACCCGATCTCAAGGGTCGGATCAAGATCCTCGAGGTCCACACGAAAAAGATTCCCCTCGACTCCTCTGTCAATCTTGAGACGGTTGCCCGCGGAACCCCCGGCTTCTCCGGAGCCGATCTCGCGAACCTGGTCAACGAAGCGGCCCTTCTCGCAGCGCGTCGGGACAAGAAAGTCGTGGAGATGAGCGAGTTCGAAGACGCCAAAGACAAGGTCCTCATGGGGGTCGAACGCAAATCCATCCTCATTACTGAGGACGAGAAGCGCGTGACCGCCTTCCATGAAGCCGGCCATACCCTCGTCGCCAAGCTCATCCCGGGAACAGACCCGGTCCACAAGGTCTCCATCATCCCCAGGGGTCGGGCGCTCGGCGTCACCCAACAGCTTCCGACAGACGACCGGTACACTTATGGCAAGGATTTTCTGCTGAACAATATCGCCATTCTGATGGGTGGACGGGTCGCGGAAGAGCTCGTGACGAAGTCCATCACGACCGGTGCCGGAAACGATATTGAACGCGCCACCGACCTGGCAAGAAAAATGGTTTGCGAATGGGGAATGAGCGACAAACTCGGCCCCATCACCTTTGCCCAGAAAAACGACGAGATATTTCTGGGTCGGGAAATGTTCCAGCGAAGGGACTATAGCGAGTCCACCGCGATCGATATCGACCGCGAGGTGAGCGGCATCATTTTCGATGCCTACGCCAAGGCCAAGAGCCTGATAGCTGGCCATATGAAGGCTCTGAACAACATCGCAGAAGCTCTCCTGGAAAAGGAAACGCTCGATTCCCCGCAGATCGACGCCCTCATCCAGGCGGCCAATGCCCCGGGCTGACCTCCGGGACCTTCTTAGAATCGCGAGAAGGGAGCGAGGTCTCCCGCTCATCATGGGGGTCATCAACATGACCCCCGATTCTTTTTCCGGAGACGGTCTTTTGTCCGGGAATGGCTCTCTGCTGGATCATGCGCTCCGGCTGATCGATTCTGGAGCCCAGATTCTCGACATAGGAGCCGAATCCACCCGGCCGGGATCTCGCCCCATCTCCCTGGAAGAGGAGCGATCCCGACTCTTTCCCGTCCTTGAAGTCCTGGCGCAGATACCGGTCCCTCTTTCAATCGATACACGTCGCCCCGAATGGAATGGCTTCATGGAAAATTTCGGGGCGACGTGTATCGATTGAAAGAGGGACCGGTATCTGCGCC
>DAIBSV010000258.1 GCA_027415455.1 Nitrospirota bacterium
CCGGTGATAGCCGCATTTGCCCCTGTCCCGTCGGGCGAGACGACCCCCGTCAAAAGGGACAGGATTGTCCGGGAGGTCTTCTCCGAAATGACACGCCGCACCAGACGGGGTTGATGGGGGTATAAAAGTCTCCCGTCCGGACTCACGACGCGTGACACCAGATAGGGCCGCATCAGGCGTCCTCCGTTGGCAATGGCGCTGACGGCCGTCGCAAGCTGGATGGGAGTGACCCCGATCTCTTGCCCCATGGCGATGGTGTAAAGGGATCGCTTTGACCAGCGACTGCTTCCCCGAAACAGGCCGCGGGATTCCCCTGGAAAATCGATCCCGGTCTTTTCTCCGAAGCCAAATGATCGGATGTATCTCTCAAAGGTGGCCGGACCGAGCCGCAGGGCCACCTGCGAAATCCCGATGTTGCTCGAATGGGCGAGAATTCCCCCGAGGGAGAGCGTCCCATAGGGTTCCGCATCGTGCAGGAAACCTCCGGGTATCGGCATCGCTCCGTTGTAGCAAAAGAAGGTGTCTGCCGGGGAGACCCGGTTCTCGTTCAGCGCAGCGCTAGCCGTCACCAGCTTGAAGATGGAGCCAGGTTCGTAGACGAGCGAGACCCCCGGGGTCGGTCCCGCCCAGCGCCCTGAAACCCGGGAGGCGAGTGCCAGGAGCGCCCCGGTCTTGGGGTCCATGACCACCACGATGCCTCCTTCGGCATCCACCGCACGCAGTTCTTCATCGAGGACGTCCTGGGAATATTCCTGGAGGCTCGCAACCAGAGTCGTTTCAATCGTATTTCCCGAAAGAGATTCCGAATTGGCCGACTCCGTCTGAAAGTAGGAACGGCCTCGCGCAGAGACTTCCCGGACAACCTTTCCTTCTTTTCCCCTGAGAAATCCGTCGTACCCTTTTTCAATTCCCGAGACGGGTGTTCCGTCAGAACGGATCCGGCCAAGGACAGAACGAAAAATGGAGCCGTAAGGATAGGTCCGTCGCTTTTCCGAAAGAATGTAAAGTCCCCGGATCCGTCTTCCGATCCGTTTTTTTTCGGCCTCGGTGATCCCGTGCTTGATCCAGACGAATCTCCTGCGGACCGAGATCTTTTTCCGGATCTCCTCCGGGGGCATTCCGAGAACGGGACCGAGCTGTGCCGCAAGGAGAGAGGGATTCTGGTAGCGTCGGATCTGAAGAGGGTCCGCAGCCAGACTTGAGACGGTCCGGTTGTCGGCCAAAGGGCGTCCATCCGCTGACAGAATCATTCCACGGGCTCCCTCCACTGTGGCAAGGCGCTCCCGTTCGCTCCGGGACAGGGTGAGATACAGAGGGGAATCGAGGACCTGAAGGATGAAGAGCCGTCCGAAGATAACGGCAAAGCCTGCCATGACGATGATGACCGCAAACGTTGTCCGTCTCTTCATGGGAGGACCTTCGGGACGATGCGAAAACGAATCGTCCGGGATGGATGGTTAATCGACGCTACGGAAGATAAAGCACCTCTGCCGGCAAGGCTCTTTCAAGATGATTCGCCCGGGCGTATCCCCGTAACCGGGCCTCCCGTGTGAGGGCGATCATTTCTTCTTCGAGCTCCTTTTCCCGGGATTCGGCCTTCGCGACCTCCGAATTCAGAAGGGTGACGCGCCTTTTGACCCGGACAGACTCGATACTGACGGACATCCCGACCAGAAGGCCGAGAATCCCGCACACAAAGAACAGGAAGGCCAACGAACGTTTTTTCCAGAAAGGTGTTTGGCTAGCCTCCGCCAAAGGACACACCCCGCAGCCTGGCACTCCTCGATCGTGGATTTTCCCGGACCTCCGCCTCCCCTGGCGGAAGAGACTTTCGAAAAAGAAAGTTCGCCTCTCCCTCCGCCACCCATTGTCTGAAGGTCCGCTTCACGATCCGGTCTTCTCCCGAGTGAAAGGTCAGAACCAAAAGCCTTCCCCCTTTTTCCGCGAGGACCTCCCGGGATCCGGAGAGCGATTTTTCGAGATTCTCATACTCGCGGTTGACCCGGATCCGAAGAGCCATGAACACTCGGGTGGCCGGGTGCCGTTTGCTCCTGCGAAAGCCCTTCCGGTAATACACTCCGGAGACGAAGGCCGCCAGGTCGGTCGTCGTTCTGGGAAGACGCCCGGACTTTCTGGCCTGAACAAGGGCCCGGGCGATAGGAAGAGCCAACGGTTCGTCACCCTCGGCAAAAAGGTCGGCGAGATCATTTTCCGGCAATCGTTCCAGAAGATCCTCCGCCGTTTCTTCCGATGTCGTATCCAGGCGCATGTCCAGAGGGCCTTCTTCCGAAAAGGACAACCCCCGCTCTGACTCTCCCCCCTGAAGGGTTGACCACCCAAGATCGAACAGAATCCCCGAGAC
>DAIBSV010000259.1 GCA_027415455.1 Nitrospirota bacterium
GGGCAAGAGAGGTTTGTCCCCACTTTATCAGAGGAAAAAGAGTTTGTCTATGCCCTCAATATTGCGCTGTCGTGTTATGAACCGAGGAATTAAAGAGGAGGTGACTGATACACGCCTGGCTCGGCATAATGAAAAAATAATCAAGCGTTTTCGTGGGTTGATTTCAGCAACATCCACAAGTTCGTCGAGGATCCCGAGGCGAAGAAAACCCTGAAGGAAACGTCCGGGATCGGAACCGAAGCGACCCGGGCCGGCATACTCGAGACGTTGGTTGCCCGGGAATACATCGTCCGGAAAGGAAAGCAGATCCTTTCTACGGAAAAGGGACGGTCCCTCGTGGGATTTCTGGAGACGACCCTCCCGGACCTCGTGGATCCGGTGACGACCGCCCGATGGGAGGATTCCCTGTCGGAGGTGGCGGATGGATCCCGGGCCATGGACGATTTCGTGGGCGGGATCGCCAGGCTCGTCCGGTCCCATACGGAAGTCCTTCTCGCGAAAGGTCGGGGACAACTGGCGGGAGGGAGCAAAACGACGGATCGGTCCCGGGCCCTCTGTCCTCTCTGCGGGGGCAACACCTCTCTTGTCCGGCTGGAGAGCAGGACGAAAAAAGGACGCTTTTTCTGGATCTGCCCCAACAAGGACGCGTCCGGGACGCCTGTCCACCCTCCGCTCTCCGACGAGAACGGCAAGCCCGGGAAACCGTTCGGCGCTTCCCCTCCCCGGCCGCAAAAAGCCGTCGTCGCGAAAGCGCCCGGAACCCGTCGGAGGTCCGGATCCCGGTGAAAAATCCACTTGTCGGACTTCTGATCCTTCTTCTGGTCTTTCCTCTTTCTCCGCCCCGTACCGCTCAGGCAGCTTCCGCGCAGACGGCGGTAGCGCCTTCTCCCCAGTCCCAGTCAGTGGCCGCCGCCCAAAGCCAGCTCAATTCCGACCTTGTGGGATCGGCCACGACGGCGACGCCTCTCCCCTCCCAGAGCGGGGGATATCAGTCGGTGCCCCCCAATACGGCCCCGTCCGGCTGCGCCGCCCAACCGATCATGAACGCCATGGCGGGAGCCCAGAGCGACTACCTGAACAAGGCCGGAAGGGGCGTCTCGAAGCACCAGGGGGTGATGCAGACGCTGGCGAACCAGCTGGACGTCTGCGCGAAGAACTTCCTGAAATTCGCCTTCGGACTGTCCAATTCCCTTCCGGGGTGGACGGCCCTCCTCGACCAGATCGTCACGATGGCCTGCAGCACGGTCGGGCAGGCGATGTACGACGTCCTCATGTGCCTCATCAACGGGGCCCTGACCGGAAAGCCCTTCGGCTTCTGCGGGGGCTACGTCATGAACGCGGCCATGTCCGGGGGAATGACCGTGAACCCCCAGACCGGACAGCTTGAGCTTTCGGGAGTGGCGTCGAACGGAAATTCGAGCTTTACGGGATCGACATCGGGGAATTTCTCTCCCAACATCGGGACCTCTCAAAGCTCGACCCAGCAGAACTCCACCTATAACGCGGGGGGGACCTACACCCCGGGTCAAGGCGTCCAGAATTTTTCGTCCGGCGGCATTTCGGGATCGGGGGAGTCGGTCGCCCCGGGGGCGGGCGTCTCCGGCACTATCCAGAAGCTTTTTCAGTGAGAGGGACAGTAAAGATGAGAAAAAGCCGGTTTCTTTCCATTCTGTTTCTGATCCCTATGGGCGTCCTCCTGTTTCGTCCGGTCCCGGCTTTAGCCGTCGCCGGATCCTCCTATGTCCAGTGCCTTGGCCTCGTGACGACGGAGATGTCCGCGCTCATGGCGGCGGGAAGCGCCACGCCGTCCGTCATCGCCGGAACGGTCTCGGCCTCCCTCACGCTGAATCTCCAGCCGTATGTCGAGGCTCTCGCCTCCGAGATTTGCGCCCAGGGCGCGAACATCACGAATGGACTGGCGTCCCTGACCGCCGCCCTTTCCTCGGACCTGCACAACCAGGCCCGGATGACGGACGCCTCCCTGACCCACAAATTTCTGATCGGCGAACGCCTCCGGACGGAGCGGGAGTATGGGGCCCATGCGACGGTGGCCCATGTCTGCGCACGGAGCGCGGAGGTGGGCTTTGCCGGGCCCGTGCTCGGAAGTTCCGCCGCGACGGCCGCCACTTCCGACATGATCGCGAACCAGTGGATGCAACAGAACATCCCGAAGACCTGGGCCCTCGCGAAGATCGCGAGCCAGCCCGCCGAAAATTTCGACGCGGCGAGTCTTTTCGGAACGTCCGACCTGGCGGGCGGAACGACGCTCCTGCCCTCCCAGGCTTCCGCCGCCCAGAACTTCGTCCTGAACGTCACGAACCCCATTCCCTACGCGGCCGGGACCTCCCCGGGCGCCA
>DAIBSV010000025.1 GCA_027415455.1 Nitrospirota bacterium
TCACCGTCTGGGGGTCGATGGGGCTCGTCGGCCTCGTCTTTTCCGTCGGATACTTTTCCGGGGCGCGGGAACTTTCCGCGGCGCAGAGGGGACAATTTCCGTGGGACGTTTTTTTGACCGACGCCGGGACGCGGATCGGACTGGGAATCTCCGCCCCGTCTCTCGTCATGTTGGGAGGACTGCTCTTCCCCGCCCACGACGGAACACCCTCCGCGTGGGGGTGGTTTTTCGTGGTTTTGGGCGTCGCGTCCCTGGGCGTTTTGATCTTTCTGGCTCTCAACTAAAAACCTGAAAGGAGATCCCATGCTGGTTCCCGTCACGTTCCGACTCACCGAAGCGGACCGGAAAGATCTGGTTGCCCAGGCCTCCGCAGCCGGACTGTCGCTCTCCGAATATGTCCGTCGACGGGCCTTGGGGCATCCTGTCCTGGCCCGGGCGGATGCGGCCATGATCCGGGAGCTTCGCCGGCAGGGCGGGCTCATCAAGCATTTCGCCCTCTCCGGATCGCTCGCCAACCCGGAGGCCCGAGAGGCCCTCCGGCTCCTCGTCACCCTGCTGAAGGAGCTCTCCCATGATCGGGAAAAAGATCGCCAACCCGAATAGCCGGGCAACCAAGGCGTCTCGGATCGAAGGGCTGGCCCACTACATCGTCAGCCCCGAAAAGGAAAATGGGAGCGAAAAATGCGTCTATTCGGGATTCCGGGGGGTTCTGACCGACGCGTTTTCCTCCCGGAAAGCCGAAATGATTGCCCTGGCCGAAGAAGCGATCCGTTCCAAGGATCCCATCGAGCATTATGTTCTGTCGTGGCGGGAGGGAGAACGTCCGACCCCGGCTCACATCGAGAAGGCGGTGGATCTTCTGCTGGACGAGTTCGGGATGAAAGACCACCAGTGCCTCTATGGACTGCACCAGGACACGGACAATTTCCATCTTCACCTCATGCTGAACCGGGTCGATCCGCTTTCAGGCCGGGCCAAGCGGATCAACAAGGGCTTCGACATCGAGGCTCTCCACCGGGCCGTCGCCCGGATCGAGCACGATCAGGGATGGAGTCGCGAAGAGCATGGCCGGTACCAGGTTTCAGACGAGGAAGTCGTCCGGTCGGAATCCCCGGAGAAGGAGAAGGTTCGCACGCCCTCCCGGATCCGGGACGCCGAACGGCGAACCGGAAAAAAGTCGGCCCTGTCGGTCGCCCGGGAGCGGGTTCCCGAGATTGCACGGGAAGCGACGGGCTGGCAGGACTTTCACGGGAAACTTGCCGGACAGGGGATGGAATATCGCCTCCGGGGAGCCGGAGCGGTCCTCCTGGTGGGAGAGACCCCGGTCAAGCCCTCCGACGTGGACCGGAAGCTCGGACTGAAATTGCTGGAAAAAAGGTGGGGGATCTTCGAGCCCCCGGGACCGGCCATCGAGAAGAAAGCGGCTCCGGCTCCGGAACCCGTCCACGAGACGGCCAAGGATCTGGGCTTCGGCGATTATGCCAAAGCCCGGTGTCTCCACGTGGCCAGCCGCAAGGAGGCCAAAGACGCGCTGAACCGGCAGATCGAGCGGGAGAGAAAAGCCTTGTACGAACGCCAACGGGAAGAGAGAAAGAAAATCTTCGCGGGGAGTTGGAAAGGACGGGGAGCGGCGCTGAACGCCCTGCGGTCGGTTCTGGCCGCGAAGCAGGCGGGAGAACGGGCCGAGATCCAGGACAGGATCAAGACCCTCCGGAAACAGTTCTCGACTGAGTCCCCTTCATGCTTTTTTCCGGACTTCGAGGAATGGGTCCGAAAAACCCAGGGGAATCAGGCGGCCGACCGATATCGCCACTCCGGAAAGAATCGAGAGATCCCCGCCGAAATCCGTCCGGACGAACCGGTCCGGGAAATGAATCCGGAACCCCGGGACATCCGGGATTATCTTCCGGAGGTCGTCGGTCGGGAAGTGCGGTACAGCAATGCCCAGGGGAAAACGGGGTTTATCGATTCCGGACCGAAGATCAGGGTCGTGGACCCATCCGATGCCAGCGTCCTGGCGGCGCTCCAGCTGTCCCGACAGAAATACGGGAAGGGTCTTGTCGTCTCCGGCCCGAAAGAGTTCCAGGACCAGGCGATTCGCCTGGCCGTCCGGAACAACATCGCTCTCGCCAACCCGGAACTTCAGGAAAGGATTCGGAAAGAGCGGGAGCACATCGCGGCGGGAAAGGACCTGGAACGGGAAAAGATCCCGTTTCCTTTCTGATTCCGGTCCTCCTTTTCCGAAGAACCGATGGGTTTCTGTCAAGGCATGAGGGCGCAAAAACTTCGAATGCGAATGCTAATCCTGCTAATTCTGCAAACATCGGGATGAGAAAAGCCTCTCTTTTAGCAAGATTAGCAGGATTAGCATTCGCCTCTTTCCATATTTCGGATCCCTCCGCCGTTCTCTGTAGTCGAGCGGGGTTCATGACAAAAAAAAGGGGAGAGACTTTCGTCCCTCCCCTCTCTGAATCCAGAACCCGTCAGCTTCTAGTAGGCGAAGTCGATGCCCACCGAGAAGTTGTTGGCTTCGACATTGCCGAAATAGCTTCCTCCGGCATTGACACCTGCAATGGTTCCTCCTGATCCTGCTGAAAGGGCATTCAGAGCTCCAGAAACACCATAATTGATCATATACTGGTATTGAGCAAACAGGGAAATATCTGCCCTGTCTGAACCCCATAGCCAGTAGCGATCAAGAAGGGTAAAAGCCAAAACATTGTCGTAGTTTCCTGGCAATGCTGCAGTTTGGTTAGCAAATGTTGGCTGTTGCATCATGTTAAGCTGATTATATATCAGCTCGATTAGATTGGAGTTTGTTCCACTTTGAGAGAAGAAACCACCGAAGGTGGGTTGCCAATTAGCGGAAATCCACCAAGTCATATATTCAAC
The DNA here is from genome assembly GCA_027415455.1 of Nitrospirota bacterium. Next base: position 2,893 of record DAIBSV010000025.1, read on the forward strand.
TCCAGAAGTTGCCTGTCCAACTCCCGGCATTAGGGCAGAATTTGCTGTGATCAATCCAGTCGGATCGTTGACAATTTCCCATGCACCATCGATGTTCAGACCACCATTGGGGATTGGGTTGGTCATGACATCCACACCCAAACGTGAATAGGTTGTGTAGGGGGTGCTTCCACCGGCCCCTGAACTGGGGGCTTCGCTGCCTTCGCCCACCAACGCGAAAAACCCGATCCGTTCCCCGTTGGTTCTACCCCATCCACCAAAGGATTGTGTTAAATGAAGGAAATAGCTAAACCCATCATTAGTTCCCATAGGGTTACCATTCGGAGACTGGGCGTTAAAGTAGGTTTGGCCATAAAGCGACGAATTTGGGATGAAGCTTACGCTGACCCTGGTTTCACAGGGATCAATCGAGAATGCCTTCTGGGTCATACAAGCGGATGGGCTTCCGATGTGATATCCGAAATACCGAATGGATGTCTGATCATTTAAAAAATCCATCCCATCGGCATCGTTATAGAGACCAAGACTACTTGCAAAGGCCCAAGTTGACGCAACTCCTCCGTTATTGGCAACTTCTGGAGTTCCCGGCTGGAAGTCATACATGGTGAAAGGAGCACCTGTTCCAATAGCCATTGCCCGCTGGTTCGACACCGGAACGTCCAAACTGGTCTTTCCAACATAGAGGTTGGCCCAAGTCGTGTTGAACAGGTCGTCAAAACGAACCCAGAGCTTCACGATTCCAAAGTTCGGACCAGGTGATCCTCCGCCTCCGGGCTGAACCCAGAAGGAGATCCAGTTATTGATCAACCCCCCGGACTCAATGTCCCAGATGGTGTTCGAACCCGGTCCACTCGCCCAACCTCCGCTGTTAGCGTTGGTGCCGGACATAGAAGTGTTGTTTGATGCTGAAGTTGCTGTGGTAGTGCAGTTGGTTCCCCCCGAAGAACAAGTTGTTGTATATCCGGCAGGGGTACCTCCTGCAAACTGAGCATTTCCGTTCGCAACTCCATTGACCTGGGAGCCATAATAGGCCATGGACATATGGAACCCGATCGGGAAGTAGTTCTGGTTGCCGGGCTTCTCGAACATCATGTCGAGGCCGTTGGCCTTCCCGGTGGAGCTCATCATGAAACCACGGTCCTTGAAGAAGTGACCGGTGTCGCCGAGCTTCGGCCACTGGATGTGGCAGAAGGCGCAGGGGAAGTTGTACTTTCTCGCAAAGCCCGGATAGGCATGGGCCGACTTCGGCTGGAAGAACACCGCGACGGATGCCAGGGCAAAGAGCGAGACGAACATCAGAAGAGTTCTTCTCATTCCTCGTTCCTTTCGTTAAGGGAATCTGACAGTAAACAACCCTGAAAAACCGAACGATAATCAAGACACAACTAATTTTTCAACACAGAGAAATCCCACCCCTTTTGTTCTACATCTCATTAAACAGAGATCCCTGAACAATGACGATCGAAGCGAAACCGGTTCTGTGCTGAATACTCGGGATAGTACCTCTCTGTTGCAGGACTGTCAAGCCTGTGTTTCATATTTTTCAGGTTCCCGTCAAAGTCAGGACTCAAGGAAGGCTCCGACCCGAGAGCGCCTGGGAAAGAAGGCCCACGAAGAGAATTTTTTGACGGATTGTCTCTTGCCGAATGGGCAATGGCGGGCAAACAGAAAGAACGATCCGGCAAAAAGGCGCAGATCTTCTGTCCGACGGGTGTGGAGGAAGACGTTGGGAGAAACGACGTTCCGGGTCAGAGGCCGAGAAAGCGGAAGATCCGGGAAGACTTGTTGGAAAAGGAATCGAGGACCGGGGCAATGGATTTCGCGCCGGCGACTCTCAGTAGACTGATGGTCATATTCCGGAGAGTGGCCATGACATGGGCTCCGTTTCCGGTTCGGGTCGTGCAGGTGTCTTCCCGGAAGACGGTGTCCCGGACCCAGTGGAGCCGATTCTCGATCTCCCAGTGGCCCCGGACGAAGTCCAGGAGCTCCTTTGGGGAGGCCTGAGCGGAAGAAAGGCTGGTCACCCCCAGGGCCGTTTCCTTGCGGGTTTTTCCGTTTTTCTTGAACCGGGTGACCCGATCGATCCGGAAGACCTGCTCAAGGTGGGGAAAATCGGAATATTCCTTAAGAAGGGAGGAAACCCGAATCGTCTGGGTCTCGATCCGGCCATGTCCGGAGAAGGTGATCTTATGGGGAGGGGGAAAAAGCCTCGTCGTCGAGGCCAGAGATCTCGTTTTTGAGGGTCTTCCGGTTGTCCTTGACCGTGAAGACATCATCGCCTCCCTTCTCCCGGATCCGGGAGGCCAGGGCGTTCTGGGTATGGAGGGCGTCGGCGGTGACCACCTTGCCTGAAAGGTCGAGAGGCTCCAGAAGCGTATGGGCGGCCGGGATCTCGTGGCCCTTGGGACCGTCCAGGCGTTTCTGGGCGACAACGGTGCCGTCCTTGTGGACGAGCGCCGCCATGAGACCGACCGAGGAGGAGCGGATCGTCTTGCCGTCGATCGCGATGGCCCGGCCGGACGAATGGGCCACAATATATTGGGACAGGATCCGGTCGAGCAAGACGGGGTCGGCCTTCGACAGGATCCTCCGGATCGTGGGTTCGCTGGGAGGAAGGAAGCGCTCCGTTCCGGGCGACCACCGGCATCCGAGGCGCTTAAGCTGGCTTTGGGAGAGGTCCTGGGCCCAGCGGGCGATCCCTTCGTAGGAGCGCTTTCCGGCCAGGACCCCCGAAAGAGCGACCAGAAGAACGGACAGGTAATTGTGCCGGATCCCCCGGGCTTTTCGGGGATCGCTCACCGTGGTCCGCAGGAGCGTGAACAGTCCGGTCTCTCCGTCGAGGCGGAGCGAGGCCAGAGGCAAGGCAGACATGGAGCCTCCCAAGAGAAGAGGGTCATCGAAGGGGGCCGCAAGAATGGCCGGAGCCCGGGCGTGGAGAGGGCGGACCCAGATCGTTTTCTTTTGGCCGTGAGAATAGTAGACGCCACCGTTTCGGCCGAACCCCCGGGTCTCTCCCAGGCAGAGCCATCCGGCCGCCTTGTAACAGGTGCCGGTAAATCGGGAAGGATCCACGAAGGTCTCGGCCAGAAGAATCGGATGGTTGAACTGACGCACCCAGTCGGAGGAGAGACGCCTCAGGCAGAGGCCCAGAACCCGGGATGCGAGATGGGGCGTGCGGGGTCCTGGCAGGATCAGAAATCGCTGGTTGTTGGCGATGTAGCGGAGACGGCGGAATTGCTCCGGGGGAGCCCACCCGATCCAGCGGTCCCGGTCGCCGCACTTGAACGCGGCGGCTCCCCACCCCAGAAGGGCCACCCATTCGGAGCCGGAGAGGGCGACGTATTTAAGGGCCTCCCCGACCAGACTACGGAAACCCAGGTAGTGGTAGGTCCACATCAGTGCATTCCACCGGGAATCCTCTTCAGGACGGATCGGGCGCACGGTAATCTGTCGAAGATCCCGGACGGGAAGGGAAGAGGAGTCGGTCATGACTCCATGGTAACGAAAAATTTTCAAGAAAGCCAGTGGATTCGAAAAATCCCCATCAGGCGCCATCTTTTGGCCAACTATGACGGAGCCCTGTCATATTTTTTTCGAGAGGACCCTTCCAAAAATCCCAGGAACAGGAAAAGCGGTCCCGAAGAGAGCGTTTCCCCTCAGACTGAAGCGGTCACTCCCTATTACCGTACCCTCTCCTTCGCGACGCCTTCCCCGGTCCCCTGTTCTTAAACATCCTTGGGCGTTTTCCCCCAGAGCCATCTCCTCCCTTTCCGAAGAATGGTCCCAAACCGTGATCCCGGCGTTCGGCCCTTTTTTTGTCCGGGGGCGTCACTTCCCCCCATCAAGGAGCTGGCCGGATCCCGCTTCGGCACAAGAACGGTGAAAGCGGGACTCCCGATTCTTCAAAAGAGCCCTCTTCATTCCCATCCCCCCCGCCCCGCGATGATGGATTCCCGAAATGATTTGGGTTAGGATTGTCCCTGAAAAAGAATGGGGTTCCGAATACCAAGAAGGATTCCTCAGATCGGAGCGCGACGATGGAACAACCCGTTCCCGGCTTTCTCTCTCGCCTCAAGATCCGCCTTTCCTCTTCCCCGAAACGCACGATACTCTTCGGATCCATTTTTCTCGTCGCCTTTCTGCTCCTATATAGCCTACGCATCCCGATCGAACGGCAGCTCGGACTCTTCCGGAGCGAACGGACCCTTGTGGTCTCGGGGAACATCGAAGCCCACGAAAGCGTCCTGGGATTCAAGACCATCGAGTCCCGCATCACCGAACTGCCTTTCGACGAAGGGCAATCCGTGAAGGCCGGCACACTGATCGCCCGCGTCGAGGACGCCGACTACCGCCAGGAGGTGACAATTGCCAAAACCAGTCTCGCCGTCCAGGAGCGGCAGCTCGCCGCAACCCGCCAGAACCTTGTGGCAACCCAGAAGACCCTGGTCAGCGACCTGGCCGACCTCGAGATGAAAAACTGGCCTACGGCCGGCATCAGTTTCTTCTGAGCCACGACTACGTCACCACGAACGACCGTGACCTGGCGCTGACCGCCCTGAGACAGTCCCGGGCGAACCTCGAGCGAGACCAGGCCCTCGAGCGGACCGCGGAACGAAACGTCAAGCTGGCGATCGCAAACGTCTCGGCGGCGGAAGCCTCCCTCCGGATGGCCAAAATCGTTTTGGGCTACACCACCCTCGTCGCCCCCTACGATGGCGTCATCCTGGTCCGCCAGGCGGAGATCGGGGAGATCGCCCAGCCGGGAACCCCCGTCGTGACCCTGGCCGATCTCGACCACATCTGGCTTCGGGCCTACATCAACGAGCCCGACATCGCCCGAGTCCGCCTGGGGGCCAAGGCCACGATCACCACCGACACCTATCCGGGGAAAAAATACATCGGCCACATCTCCTCGATCGCTTCCGACGCGGAGTTCACCCCGAAGACCGTCGAAACCCATGCCGAACGTGTCACCCTGGTCTACCGCATCAAGATCGACATCTACAATCCCACCCATGAACTGGTGCCGGGCCTTCCGGCCGACGCCGCCATCGTGACGGCTCCTCCATGAGCCCGGAGATTCCCACCCGGATCGAAGCCAGGAGGCTGGTCAAGCATTTTCCGGGCGTCTTTGCCGTGAAGGAGCTCACCTTTTCAGTGGGAGAGGGCGAGATCTTCGGACTCGTGGGGCCGGATGGCGCCGGCAAGACGACGATGATCCGTCTCCTGGCCGGGGTGATGCCCCCAGACAGCGGATCGGCGACGATCGACGGGGTCGACGTAGTCGACGATCCCGAACGGGCCAAGCAGCATTTGAGTTACATGCCCCAGCGGTTCGGTCTTTACGAAGACCTGACCGTCGACGAGAACATCCGCTTCTATGCCGACATCTTCGAGGTGCCACCCTCGCTCCTGCACCAGCGGATCGGCTCCCTTCTGTCCTCCTTCGGCATGGAGCCGTTCCGGAAAAGGCTCGCCGGCCAGCTCTCCGGAGGGATGAAGCAGAAGCTCGGGCTGATCTGCGCGCTGATCCACACGCCCAAGGTTCTGCTCCTGGACGAGCCGACCACCGGTGTCGATCCGGTCTCGCGGCGGGATTTCTGGAAAATCCTTTATTCCCTCCGGGAGCAGGGGGTCACGATCCTCATCTCGACCGCCTACCTCGAGGAAGCGGAGCGATGCACGCGACTGGCCCTGGTCCACGAGGGCGTCATGGCCTATTGCGATACCCCAGCCCGGCTCAGGGCGATGATGCCGGGGAAGCTCCTCAACATCGTCTCTTCCCGGGCCCGGGAGGCCCAGAAGATGATCGCCCCCCTTCCGGGGGTTGCGGGGGCCCTTCTGATGGGCGATCGCGTCCACGTTGCGGTGGACGACGACCGCCAGAGGATCCCGGAAATCGTCCGGGCTCTGGAAGAGGCCGGCCTTCCTGCAGATCCCCCAACCCCCGTCGAGCCGACCATGGAGGACCTTTTCCTGGCCCTTCTCAAGGACAGGAAAAGCCCTCCGTGACCGCCGCCCCCCCGAATGACCCGATCCTCGCAGCCAGCGGTCTGGTGAAGCGCTTCGGAGACTTCACCGCAGTCGACCATGTCAGCTTCGAGGTGAACAAGGGCATCATCATCGGCTTTCTGGGACCCAACGGCGCCGGAAAGTCCACGATCATCCGGATGCTTTGCGGACTCCTGACCCCCACCGAGGGGTGGGCCACCGTCTCCGGAACCGACGTCGCGAAGGATCCGGAGACGGTCCGCCAGCACATCGGGTACATGTCCCAGAAGTTCTCGCTCTACGGAGACCTGACCGTGATGGAAAACCTCCGCTTCTTCGGGGGGATCTATCGCGTTCCAAAATCCGTCCTTCCGGAGCGGATCCGATTCGCGGTAACGATGGCGGGGCTCAATGGGCGGGAAAATACGCTGGTCGCCACCCTGGCCGGCGGCTGGAAGCAGCGGCTGGCCCTGGGATGCGCCATCCTGCACCGACCTCCCGTCCTTTTTCTCGACGAACCGACCTCGGGTGTGGACCCGGAATCCCGGCGCCGCTTCTGGGATCTCATCCACGCCCTTTCCGGGGAAGGAGTCACCATCGTCGTCTCCACCCATTACATGGACGAGGCGGAGTATTGCGACCTCCTCGCCCTCATCAACCACGGGCGTCTCCTGGCCCTCGAAAGTCCCACCGCCCTCAAGAAAAGAAACCTGGGGGGCGACCTTTTCGCGATCGAGTGCTCCGATATCGGCAAAGCCCTCCACCTTCTCGACGGACAGCCGGGGATCCTCGATCTCGCGGCCTTCGGGAACGCGGTCCACGCTCTCGTCGACACCGCGCGAACCAAGCCTGACGAGCTAGCCGCCCTCCTTGCGGCCGGGAATGTCACACTCGACCGCATCGCGCAGATCGAACCCTCCATCGACGACATCTTTGTCCGGATGGTGGGAACGGCCCAGGCGGGAAGGAGCGCCGGATGAGGTGGGGCCGTATCCGGGCGATCGCGCTCAAGGAGGCCATCCAGATCCGGCGGGACACGCGGAGCCTCATCATCGCCCTCTTCATGCCCTTCATGCAGATGATCCTCCTGGGGTACGGCGTGAGCCTCGACATCAAGCACCTGCCGGTCTGCGTCTGGGACCGGGAGGGAAGCCAGAACAGCCAGGCCCTGCTCAAGCATTTTCAGGCCTCCGAATACTTCTCGATTGTCGGGGTCCTTAAAAACGAGGCGCTGGCGAAAGCGGCCCTCGACGCCGATCGCTGCCGGCTGGTGATTGCAATCCCCCAGGATTTCTCCCAGAAGCTCTCTGATTCGGGAGGAAGCACAGTCCAGGTCCTGGCGGACGCCAGCGACGACAACACCGCCAATATCGCCATTGGCTACGCCCAGGCGGTCGTCCACGGATTCGAGGCCGATCTTAACCGGTACGCCCTGGGCTTCGGAGGATCCCCCGCACTCCTCTCCCAAGGGGTCGATCTCGAAGAACGGGTCTGGTTCAACGAGGATCTGGACAGCCGGGACTACATCATTCCCGGCGTCGTGGCCCTCATCATGGCTCTGGTGGGCGCCCTCCTGACCTCTCTCACGATTTCGAGGGAGTGGGAGAGAGGAACGATGGAACTTCTGATCTCGACCCCTGTCAAACCCTCCGAAGTCATGCTGGGCAAGCTTCTCCCCTATTTCGCCATCGGCATGCTGGACGCCGTCTTCTGCCTCGTCTTCGCGGTCTACTGGTTCCATGTTCCCTACCGGGGCACGCTTTTCGCACTTTTTTTCACCACCGCCCTCTTTCTCGTGGTGGTGCTGGGGGTCGGCTTCCTCATTTCGGCCGGCATCAAGAGCCAGGTGGGCGCCTCCCAGATCGCCGTTCTCGTCACGCTTCTTCCCACATCCCTCCTATCGGGATACGCCTTTCCGATCGACCAGATGCCCCCCGTCGTGCAGGCTCTGACCACACTCGTCTTCGCCCGCTACTACGTCACCATCCTCAAGGCATTGTTCCTGAAGGGCTCGGGTCTGGCCGACCTCATTGGTCCCATGCTCGCCATGGTCGCCTACGCCGGGGTCGTCGCCTTCCTGGCGGGGCGTGCCTTCAAGAAAAGACTGGACTGAGACGCCATGTTCGAACGGATCGTCCGCATTCTCGTCAAGGAGCTTCTTGAAATCCGGCGCGACAAATGGGCCATGTTCCGCCTGATCGTCCCGCCCCTGGTTCAGATGCTGATCTTCGGGTACGCGGCAACCTTCGAGGTCTATCACGTCACCACCGTCATTCTCGACAGGGACCATTCCCAGGAGAGTCGGGAGCTGATTTCCCATTTCGTGGCCAGCACCCGCTTCGACGTCGTGGAGATCGCCGGGACGGAGCGGGACGTCAGGCAGGCGATCGACAACGGCACCGCCACCGTCGGACTGACCATCCAGCCGCGATTCGCCGCCTTTCTTCTGAAGGGACAAGCGGCCCCCCTCCAGGTGGTGGTCGACGGGACGAACTCCAACACCGCCCTGATCGCCCTGGGCTACGTCGAGCAGATCGCGGAAACCTTTTCGGCCAACGAGGGAACCGTTTTTGCCTCCCGGGTTCCGGGAGGGATCCACGCCCGAATCGAGAACCTTTCCATGGAACAGCGTCCCTGGTTTAACCCGAACCTCGACGGACGCTGGTTTTTCGTCCCGGGCGTGGTGGGAACCCTCTCTCTCATCCTGACAGTCTCCCTCACCGCCTCCGCCGTAGTCCGGGAGCGGGAGATCGGCACACTGGAACAGATCATGGTCTCCCCCATCCGTCCCTACGAATTCATTCTGGGGAAGACGATCCCGTTTTTTCTGATCGGATTCTTCGAAACCGTCCTCGTGGCGGTCTTCGGGGTCCTCTGGTTCCGGGTCCCCTTCGTGGGCAATCCCTTCGTTCTGGTTCTGGGGACCAGCCTCTTCCTCCTCAGCACCCTCGGTCTTGGCCTTTTGATTTCAACGGTCGTCCAGACCCAGCAGCAGGCCTTCGGAGCAAACTTCTTCGTCTCCAACCCCATGTTCACCCTGTCGGGGTTCAGCTTCCCCATCGCCAGCATGCCGGTGCCCATGCAGTGGGTCACCTATCTGGACCCGCTCCGCTATTACCTCGTCGTGATCCGGGCGACCTTCCTGAAGGGAGTCGGCCTCTCGGTCCTCTGGCCAGACCTTCTCGCGATGGCCCTTCTCGGGGCCGGCCTTCTGACGCTCAGCACGCTCCGCTTCCGGAAGGCGCTCGACTGACAACAAACAGACCGATATTGGGGGAGATTCCATGGCATTGATCCACGCGATGCAAGGCGGACAGAACGGAGACAAGAGCTTCCTCCGGAAGAGCCCGTCTTCGTCCCTTATTCTTCTGCTCTTCCTTTTGGGCCCCCTCCTTCTTCCATTCCCTTCCCGGGCCCAGGTCTCTCCTTCAGAGGAAGATATCGCTCCGGTCGTGACGGGAGTTCCGATCACGATGAGGGAGGCCGTGAAGAGGGCCCTCCATCTCCGTCCTCTCCGCAAGATCGACCAGGACCGCATCCGGAATGTCCGGGCCACCGAAAAACAGGCCCGGGCCTCCTATCTTCCCCAGCTTCAGGCCTCCTATCAGAATACTTACGCCAACAGCTTTCTCGGTTTCTTCCTCTTCCCCAACTACCAGTTCGTCGACGCCCAGCTCACCACGGTGACCCTGACCCAGCTCATTTTCGACTTCGGCCGGACGACCTCCCAGATCTCCCAGAGACAATGGTCCTTGAGGGCCCAGAAGGATGCCTATCGCGTGACCTCACATTCGATCATCCGGGATGTGGAAACGGCCTACTACGGCCTGATCGCCGCGATCGAGCAGGAACGAGTCACACGACTCGACGTGATCGACGCCCGGAACCATCTCGATGCCTCCCTGATGCGCCTTGCCGCAGGCATGGGGCTCAAGGCCGACGTGACGCAGGCACGGGTCAATCTTTCAAATGCCATCCTTCTGAGGATCCAGGCCGTGAACGCCAGAAAAAAAGAGCAGATCGTCCTGGCCACGGCAATCGGAGACCTCCATGAAACGCACTACGTTCCCGTTCTCGACTTCTCCCTCCCCGAGGGACTCCGGGCCCGCCTCCTTCCCGACCTCCGGAAGGCGATCGAGAAGAACCCCGCACTCGAGGAGGCCCGCCATACCGTGAACGCGGCCCAGGACAACTTGAAGGCGGCCTGGAGGCAGAACTACCCCTCCCTGAACGGACAGGCCCAGTATTTCCTCGCCCAGATTCCCCCGTCGGCCCTGGGATTCCCCTCCCTTCCCAGCGGTCCCTACTCCTCCTTCGCCTTTGGCGGCGTCCTGAACATCCCCCTTCTGGAGGGAGGCGGCAATCTGGCTCAAATCCACCAGGCCCGGGCGGCCCTGAACGAGTCGATCCACCAAAAGGAGGAGACGGAGCTTTCGGTCTCCTCCCAGGTCCGCCAGGCCTGGCTCGATATCGAGGAGGCCCGCCAGCAGCTGGCGGAAAGCCGGACGGAGCGAGCGAACGCCCTCGAATACGACCGCCTCGAGGAAGGATCCTACAGCGCGGGAATGGCCACCGCACTCGACGTCATCGATGCCCAGACGGCGCTCCGGAAGGCCCGGGCCGATGTGATCGCGGCCAAGTATTCACTGGCCCAGAAGGTTGTCCTTTACCATTACGCCGTGGGGGACCTGTCCCCTCCTTGAGACCTCCTCTCCGGAACCGCAACAGACCAGAGCCCCGGCGGAGTCAGGGAATCGGCTCCCGGATGGACCGGGAGGATTCCGTCCGGCCTGTCTCCTTTTTCGAAAATTCGAAAATTTCAGATCTGCGTCGAAATTCAGGGGCGGAGGTCTGGGGAATAGGACGGGCGCGAATCGGGGGAGTGGTAAGGATGAAAACAGGACGCGTCCGGTGGAGGGATTGCAGATTCTCGAGGGCCGATCCGTCTCCCCCGGACGGCGCCCTCTTCTGTCCCTCGCAAATGACGATCCTTCCCCGCCGAATGATGTCCCGGAAGGTTTGGGAAACCCTCGTCCGATCCAGCACGTCGACCTTGCAAGGAAGATCGGAGGCGCTGAACGCGTCCCGAAGGGTTCCCGGCGTCAGAAAATCCAGGGGCTCGTCTCCGATGACGACCAGATCGAGGTCCGATGTCTCTTTCGCCGTCTTGTCGACCCGGGACCCGAAAGCCACACCTCCCGGCCGGGAATCACCTCATCCAGGATTTTCCGGACAATGCTCGGATGGTCAGGACGCGTGTCGAGCGGCATTCTTGAGAGAGACAAGAAGGTCTTTGGCGGCGGGAAGAAAGCGTGTCGCTTCAGCAAAGACGGCTTGGGCGGTGTTTTCCTCGTAGGTGTGAGATGTTTCGTTCCAAGCCTCGTAGGAACCGGACCAGGCTTCGACATTCGGGAGGAAACCCAGTCGTGCGGCTTCCCGAAAGAGATCTTTCTTGGTGCGTATCGCGCTCTCCTCGACCTGGGCGACATGCTTCAAGTAGCGCTGAATCATCTTCCAGGAAAGATCCATTGTGTATTCGAACCGCTGGATCACACCGTCCCGCAATGGTTCGTTCTCCGGATGCTCCAGGCTCTGGGCGATACCGGATTCGAGCTGAAGGATGGCTTTTTCAAGGGAATCCAGATTCATGGGTCTCGCTCCTCGTGAAACCGCTCCAATTATTAATGACGACTGAGGGTCTTGCAAAACTCACAAACAGTTCTTGTGAGACCCTGTCGAAAACCCGTTTTTCGGTCACATGTTGATGATGGATCGAATTTCAGTCCTCCGTGAGGCTCTTTTGTCCCGTGTAAGATGAAATGGCACTTTTTCCGGGTGGATTTTACGCAAGAACCCTTACCAGAAAGGACGTGCCCATGGAAAATGCCCCTCTGTCGGAAAATGGAAGGAAAAAACGCTGGACCGTTGAGGAGAACGCCCCGATTGTCCGTCGATACCTGAAGGACCATGGGGGTCTGGCCGAAGAAACAGGCTGTACACCCGGACTGATTCTGGGGTGGGCCAAACAGGCTCTGGAAGGGATCGAGCAAACATTCTCACGGGAGATGCGGCAGCAGAGAACGATTCTGCATCGGGAAATCCTGGAAAAGGACGACCGGATCCGGAAGCTGGAATCGGTTGTTTCGGAGCCCTTCCCCGAGAATCTGCTGTTAAAAAAAAGCACTGGGGACCCCTTACCGGGACCCATGTTGGGCCGGAGACGGCGGATGAGGTCTTAAAGACCGTGACACACCTGAAGGAAAAGGCCAAGTTCCCCATCAAGAAATCCCTTGCCGTCTTGAATCCTCCGGGCAGGTCCTATCCCCCTTGGAGGAGCCTTTCGGGGAAAAAGCCCCGTCCGGAGGGCGTTGTGCCCAAGGAACACGGAATCCTGCCGGAAGAGCGGGAAAAGATCGGGACCGTTAAACGCCAGCACCCCACGGTGGGCGGTGTCCGGCTGGCGTACATGATGCTGGACCAGGGGGTTGTGGCTGTCTCGCCCTCCACGGTCTTCCGAGTGCTCAGAGAGGCCGGCCTGTCCCGCCGATGGACTCTTCCGGACGGACGAAAAGCCGCCCGACAAGGCTTCGATCAACCCAGGAGACCCCATGAGCCGTGGCACACCGACATTGCATCTATCAGCCTCCGGGGTACGCATGACTTTTTCATCAGTGTTCCTGGAGGCTACTCAAGAAACATGGCGTAAAATATCGTAACTAAATGATATTCTTTTAACAAATTTCACGAATTTCTCCTGGAAAACCCCTTGTTTGACCGAGGAGGAAGGGCAGATTTCCCGCCTCGGGAGAGGCTCGTCGATTGCTTGACTGAAAAATGGGGGGAAAGGCCCTTTTTGTTCCTTTTTTCCCTCGTCCCAAGACACACCTCCCCTGTTTGGAGTCTTACAAAACGCCTCTGCTTTGATTGACGCCTCTTTATGGTGTCCGGTCAGACTGCCGGGGTCGGGACGAGTGTAAAGCCCAGCTCCTTGGCCCGTCTCTCGAGGCTTTTGCGCGCCCGCTTCTTCTGGGACTCCTCGAAGGCCGCCTGCCCCGCATCCACGTAGGCCTGGCCCTTGGTCAGGAGGGCATAGACGATTCGGGCCAGCTTGTGGGCCGTGGCCACGATCCCGCTCTTCTTTCCCAGCTTGGCACACATCCGACGATAATAGCCCCCCAGGGCCGAGTTGCTGTGTTTGAGCGAGCTCGCCGCCAGGCGAAGGGCCTGGCCCACCCGGTTGTGGCTCTTCGGCACTTTCCCTGAGATCACCTTCCCCCCCGTGATCCGCGTCCCCGGAGACACTCCCGTCCAGGAGGCGAAGTGCTTTCCGCTCGGAAACGCCGACAGGTCGCATCCGATTTCGGAGGCAATGACCAGCGCGGTGGAGATCCCAATTCCGTCGACGCGCGTCAGATCCACGCCCAGCATCTTGTGGAGCGCGATCTGGACGTCGAATTTCGGCGCGTTTCTCGTCTGCCGGGCCTCGACCCGCTTCGTTTCTGCGGGGACTTCGTGCCGCTCCATCTTGGCCAA
>DAIBSV010000260.1 GCA_027415455.1 Nitrospirota bacterium
TCCGATCCGGAGGCTCTCGAACGCATCAAGGGATCTGCCGTGGAGCTGGCGAAGACAATCCTGTCCCTGAATCCCCTTGCCCGTGGCGAGAAGTTCCGGGCGGCTGAAGAATTCAACATGCTCATGCGCCAGGCGACGGGGATCGCCAAAGCCCCTTATGTCGCCCAATTCGTCCGGCTCCTGGTCGAAAACGGCGAAAAGGTCGTCCTCTATGGCTGGCATCGGGAGGTCTACAGTCTCTGGATGGAGCAGCTTTCCGACCTTAACCCTGTTCTCTACACCGGCTCGGAAACGCCGAAGGAGAAGGAGCAGTCCAAGGAGGCCTTCGTCTCCGGAGAGTCGATGGTCCTGATTATTTCCCTCCGGTCCGGAGCCGGCCTCGACGGGCTTCAGTCTGTCGCTTCGACGGTCGTCTTTGGCGAACTCGACTGGAGCCCCGGGGTCCATGAGCAGTGCATTGGCCGGGTTTTCAGGGACGGACAGCACTCCCCCGTCATGGCCTACTTCCTTTTGGCTGACGAAGGGTCCGACCCGGTCGTGGCCGACGTGCTCGGGATCAAGAAGGGACAGATCGAGGGCGTCCGGGATCCGGATGCCGATCCGATCGAGGACCTGGCCACCGATCCGGACCGGATCAAGAAGTTGGCGGAAGAGTACTTGAAGAGCCATGGAGCAACGGCGGAAAGGACGGCGTGTTGACGTTCTCCACTCCGTGGCTCGTTTTGTAGGTCGTCACTATCTCTTAAAGGTTGTTTCGTAATCCAACAAAGGAGGAACATTGAAACGACAGACTCTTGGACATTTGATAATCGCAGGCGCTTTTGGCATCGGCCTTCTGGCCGGGTGCTCCACGAATCCGGCTCCGGCAGTGAACCCCGGAATGATGACAGGGGCAACCGAGACCATCACTCCGTCGAACGGCTTGGGAATGGGTGGCGGAATGATGGGCGGAGGACCAAGCGGCTTTCCGTCCTTTGCTTCCCCTGAAAAATCTTACGGGGTTGTCACTCTCGATCAAGACGATGGAGGTCGTGTCCGAAGTATCATCCATGGAAAAGGAATATCGTTCTCGTCATTCCAGATTCTCGGCTATCTCAGTGGAACCTACCCTGGCGTTGGAGGCGGTCTTGGCCCTGAGTGTTTTCCCCAGGTTTCTTACCTGACGGTCGGAGATTCCGGAACGGTCCGGTTTACCCGAAAAAACAAGGATCTCTTCGCAAGGATCACCCTTCGGACACGGTCCGGGAAAATCGTTCCCGATACCGCCAAGAGGGTGCAACCCCCCTGCGCTAAAGAGTACCCGGCAGTTAAAAAGGCGGAGGGCGTCTTCGAAAAAATCCTGACGAAACTGGTTCCTCTATTCCCTGGAAAAGAAACCCGCGTTGCCATGGGGAAAGCGATCGTGACAGTCTTCATTGACAAAGATTTTCCTGTGGACCGCGTTCCCGCATATCCCGCCTTTTCCAGTCTGGAAGCATTGGTGGGTTTTCCTTGGGAATATGGGATGCTCCCAAGCGGGATGATGGGCATGATGGGCGGCGCGGGCATGATGGGTGGCGGGATTGCCCCTTCATCGCTGAGTTCGCAGGACAAGAAAAAAAATTGATGTATGGGAACACCAAAAAGGTCGGACAGGACGATTGACCTATGCGGAGACGTTAAGGTAGGGGGACCTCCATCCCCCTTTCCTCCTTCTTAAGGACAAGACAATGCCCAGTCGACAAAAAACAGGAAAGAAAACAATGTCCGCAAACGCTGTTCGAGTTGCCCGCCATGCGGCGAAGATGAGGGCCCAGGGAAAAAAGAAACTCTCCCTGTGGGTGACGCCGGATGAGGAACGGATTATCCGGACCTTTCTGCTTAATCCTCAAGGTTTTGATCCCTCCAGCTGGCGGACGGATCCAGGTATTGACCACGAGAGCTGAGAAAGGAGCTTTTGGTGAAGATAAGCGTTGAAATAGGCCTGTGCGGGGAAAACGGGAACAAAACCCCCAATAAAAAATGGCAAAACTCTCGTTTGTATCCGAAGACCATGATCGGATTCCTTGCGATCGCATTCCTGACTTTCGGCCTTTTCCTTTCCGACGCATTTGCGGATTCTGATCCCTTGGCCTCAGGCCAAAATCCTTTTGCTTATTCCATCGTGTCCGCCTCCCATGAATCCATGCTCTCCATTCATTCCGTCACTCTCTACCTTTCAGGCCGGAGGGATCTTCCGACCACCGTGTTTCTTCCGACCGTGACGGTCCGAAAAATCGGCATGGATTCTCCAAAAGGATGGACCTATGAGTCCTGGACAACCAATACCCCCGTCTATCGAAAGGGAGGGGATGATCCCACAGAACGGGCTCT
>DAIBSV010000261.1 GCA_027415455.1 Nitrospirota bacterium
AGAGGGCGTGGCCGGGCGTCCCGCCACCATGAGATAGGTGAGGCAGTGGCCGAGATCGAGTCCGACCCCGAGGGGGGTGTCGCAGGTCAGAAGGTGGAAAAACTCCCCAAGGTCCATGGGGCCGGTGGGATGAGGGGGAAAGGGGGGCGTCTCGACGAGCAGAAGACGTCCCCCAAGGTTCTCCTGGAGGTGGAGGGCTCCCCTCCGCGCCGCCAGGGCGCCTTCCCGCGTGAGCAGGGGAGGGGCATACAGCCCGAAGGCGTATCCTTCCATCGTCTTCTGGGCACATTCGTGGATCATCCAGGGGGAGTCCAGGGCCTCCAAGTGGGCTCTGGCCCGCTGCATCTCCTCCCGGTAGGCCGGATCGAAGGGAAATTCGGCCTGCGTGTACCAGAGGCAGTCTCCGTGGTAGGTCAGGGGGATCCCGGCGGGAATTCTCCGTCGGGCCTCCGCCAGATCGGAGGTTCTTCCCCGGAAGAGCTCGAGATATTCAGGGGCGGGACCGCTCGACAGAACGTCCAGAAGATCCTCGAGAGGAGGGGAGTAAAGATCGGTGGAAAGACCCACCCTCGGACGGGGGGCCAGGGTGCAGCTTCCTGTATGGGGCTCTGGAAAGGGGAGAGGCGGAAGAATGGGTCTCAATCGGTCGTTTCCCGGTATGGATTTGTCCCTCTCCTGAGGAGAGAATGTGCAGGAACCCGATTCAGTATAGCAAAGTCATCGGCATCGAAGAAAACGACGGCGGATTCCCTTGACGCCGGAGGTTCTCCTTCGTATACTTCCCTTATTGATTGGTTAATCAATTAAGCAGGAGAGTCGCTTGGCCAGGGAGACCGATATTCACCCCCCCCCGGGGTTCGGGAACAGGACGAGACGTCAGACCGGTGCATCCAGAGGAAGCGCGAGATTCTCGACGCGGCGCTGTCCTGCTTCGCCGACGAAGGGTACTTCCAGACCACCAACCGGAAGATCGCCCGCAAGGCCGGTATCACCGAAGGTCTCATCTACCATTATTTCCCCAGCAAAAAAGCCCTGCTCCAGGAAATCATCCTGGAAAAATTCAGCCGGGACTCCTCGCCGGCCCAGCAGTGCTATGCCCGCTGGGAGCCTGTCTTCGCCAAGACCCCTCCGGACAGCGGGAGTTTCCGGGAATTTCTCCGGGACCTCGGTCGGGCGACCTTCGAAGGGTTGGAGCGACACCGGGACGTCTTGAGGATTCTCCTGAGCGAGTACCGTCTTCTCGATGACGGCGCCGAGCCACTGTTCCCCCGGCTGGTCATGGAGCTTTCGATGAACCGTTTTTCGCGGATCCTCGAGCGATACCTGGAGGCGTCCGGAGCGGAGGACCGGAGTCCGGCCATGAAGGACGCCTTCTTTCTGGGGCCGATCGTCTCCGTGTTTCTTTTTCAGGACCTCCTGCAGGGCCATCGGGTGAGATCCCTGGACAGGGAGCTGTTCCTCGGGACGCTGGTGGACCACTTCATGTCCGGCCTCACCGGAATGCATCGGATCTGAACGCTAACCCACACTATTCAAGTCAAGGAATGGATGACCAGGATGAAGAGAGTGAGACAGGCAGTCGTGGCGGTGATGCTTCTGCTGGCAGGAGGAGCCGGGGCTCTTCTTGAATCCGTTCATGCCCAGGCCGATTCGATACTGCACCGGTATGTCGGAGTTGAAACCTGCGAGATCTGTCACTCGTCCCAGCGGATCGGTCGCCAGTTCTTCGTCTGGGCCGCAAGCCCCCATGCCCGTGCCTACCGCGATCTTTCCTCCCCCGAAGCCCGTGCGATCGCGGAACGGCTCCATGTCGCCGATCCGACGAAGGATGGCCGCTGCCTGTCCTGCCATGTGACCGGCTACGGGAAGCCCCTTCCGGAGATTCTTTCAACCTTCCGGATGACCGACGGCGTCCAGTGCGAGTCCTGCCATGGGCCAGGGGAGGATTACGCCCATTTTTCCGTGATGATCAGCCCCCGGAAATCGGCACTGGCCGGGTTGAATCGCAAGCCTGACGAGTCGACCTGCAAGACCTGCCACAACCCCTCCTCCCCGACCTTCCGGGGATTCGATTACCACCGGGCCCTCTCCGAGATCGCCCACCCCATCCCGCCAGCCTACAAGAAGGAGTCACTTGAAACCGGAGGAGGAGAATGAGCGGATCCCCCCCGCCCGTTCCGCCGGTTCCCGCGTCCCGAAAGCGGAAGGGATTCATCATCGGTGGGGTCGGCCTTTTCGTCACCCTCGTCGTGATCCTGCTCTACCTTCGCTACAACGCCTACTACGTGTCCACGGAAGATGCGATGGTCGACGGCAATATCGTGATCGTCTCCGCCAACACCCTT
>DAIBSV010000262.1 GCA_027415455.1 Nitrospirota bacterium
GAAATGGTCGGGCACCCGCGTGGACCTGATCTTCGGCTCGAACTCCGAGCTCCGCGCGATCGCCGAGGTCTACGGCGCCGCCGATGCACCGGCAAAGTTCGTGGCCGACTTCGTGGCGGCCTGGACCAAGGTGGCGAACGCGGATCGTTTCGACCTTCGGCGACCCGGTGCACGCACGGTCCCTAGTCCAAAGTCCCCCCACCGGGGCCGGCAGAGCCGTTCCTCGTGAACACCCGCGAACGGAATCCGTTCCGAAGGTAGTGCGAAGCGCCCTCCTTCGGGATCGTCCGAGGCCGGTCCGCTCCTTCGCGCGTCGGGCGCTCTCATTACCGCCGTCGGCACCCCTTAAAGGACGGAACCTTTGCCCTCGCCCGCGCCAAGGTGGCAGAATGGTTAATGCGACGGACTGCAGATCCGTTTCTTGGGGGTTCGATTCCCCCCCTTGGCTTTCCCTTAAGGTTCACATTCCCTTGGGCCGTCTCTCGGAGCGATGGGAAGGAAAGGACGCGCTCAGAAGGATCCCTTCGCGGATGTCCACCCCGTCTCCGGTTACGTCGAAAAGCGTATCGGACAACTTCGTTCGGATGGGCCGATTGGAAACGGCTTGCGCCTCGGTCGGTCCGAGCGCGACGCGATCTTGGAATTCACTCGGGCAAGACGACCGGAAGTAGCCGACGGGTTCGAGCACAGAGGCTCTCGTATATCGTAACAATAAAGGCTTCGGTCGCACGGGCAGACCGTGGGCCGGAGGACGAAGGAGATCGGCGGCTTTCGAGGGAGGGGGTGGGACGACCGTGAGAACGAAGGAAGGAGCGCGAGGGGTGCCCGGGGCGGTTATTGTTGCGATGGGCTGAACTCGGGGGCCAGGCGGTCTACCAATTGTCGGCGAGCCGGGTCACCAGAGAACGATGGAAAGCTCAGCCCGGCTCTTGGCGCGAAAAGTCAGGTTAAGCGTCGGACACGGCCCGACGCCGCTCGGTTGCGTGGGACGGGCTGTCGACCGGGCAGGGGACTTCGCGTCCGAGTTCGGAGGACTCGTCAGGCAGGAATCTGACGCTGATGGGTGCCTCTTCCGCTCTCCTTGGGGGATTGCAAGGATATGACGACAAAGTGTCGGAGCAATTCCGGGTACTTCCGCTTGCCCTCCGTTCGAAATCGAATCAGCCCGTGCTTTTCGAGCACCCGGAGGTCTCGAGAGACCGAAGGCACCTTCCGGTGTACGGATCGAGCAAGTTCTCCCACCGTCCCGGCCGATCGCGAGATTTGACGCAGGAGCTCGAGGCGTCCCTCGGCGAACAAGGAAGCCACATCCACTCCCAACGGAACATAGACCTCCTCCGGGAATGCGTCGAGCAACTCGGGGCGGTCTAGGGCCGTGTGGAGGAATCGCCGCGCCTTTTCCAGGCGGCGTTCGACCGCGCCCTTCTTGCGTTTGCTCATCGCTCGAACCTCCGTCGGCAGCTCTGCCAGTTTGCCTTCAGATCGTCGATGGCAAGGTCCACGAGGCCGTGTCCATCCCGGTCGGGCATGCGCTCCTTGTGGGCAACACTACCATCGGAACGGATCATGCCCTTGTGAGGGAAGCCGTGTCGAGTGTCGTATCGGACCACCGAATGGGCTCGTCCATTGATGGTTGCTACGTAGTTGACCACGAAGCCCTTCACGGTACCAGCCTCCTTCTCAATCACGATCTCGAGCCGGTCCTCGTCCGAGAGTGGAACGGTCAGCCGGCTTCTTCTCACTATGTTAACGTCACAGGTTAGTATAAACCTTGCCGGACTCTACCCGGTAGCTCCGCATCACCGTTCCGGCCCTCGCGAACGCTGCATGGCTCGTCCCTCGCGGAGAGGGGAACGAGCGATGCGCGGTGGAAACCATTCATTCGGGCAGGAGTGGCAGGCGTTGATCGTCTCTCCTTCGGCCAACGCGCATCACGCAGTGGCGAAACTGGAGAAGGCAAAGCAGAAGCTGCTGCAGACCCCTACGGCCGAAAGCCCTCCATCCGGTCTAGTTTAAGCTCGTCTTTCAAGTCGACCATTCGTCCCTCGACCGATGGCGAGCGACGTGAGGGTCCAGCGTCAGTCGTGTGAACTGGACGCTGACCAGACGAGTATACCGCCGTTGATAGACCCGGGCTCCCAACCCTAGACCGCTCAACAGAAGGGCGAGGATCTCTCACGCCGTGCGCCGGAACGCCTTCCCTCAGCGGATCGGGGGATACACCGAGGGCGAAGCTCCGGGGGCTGCCGGGCGCGCACCAGGTTGTGCAACCGACGGCTCGAGATCGTGATTGAGAAGGAGGCTGGTACCGTGAAGGGCTTCGTGGTCAACTACGTAGCA
>DAIBSV010000263.1 GCA_027415455.1 Nitrospirota bacterium
GCGATCCGGTGAAGAAAGTACTTCTTGCGCGCGGCGAGCACCGCCCCCGGACGTTCCCGGTAGAAGGCCAGAAGCTCGTGGAGGAAGAGGCTCGTGGCGATCCAGGAGAGCAGAAAGGCCCACATGTTGCCGACGACGATCAGCGTGAAGAAGGCGCCCAGGGTGAGGGCGAGCCACTTGTGGAAGCTTCCTTCCCGCCGGTCGCCGTCCATGTAGGTGGAGGAGTACCGGGAGACGATCATCCCGACGAAGGCCACCAGAAGGAGCATCACCAGGGTGAGGGGGTTGACGGCGATGTCGACCGCAAAGACCCCCATCCCGTCAGGCAGCGGAAGGGAGTAATAGGTGACGGACTGCGAGAGACCCTGGGCGTAGGCCATCGCCGCCGCGATCGCGCAGATCAGGGCGAACCAGGCGGATCCGGCCACCGTCCGGCGCAAGAGGCGGGGGTGACGGTCAGCTCCGAGCCCGAACAGGAGGCCCGAAGCCAGGAGAGGCCAGGGGGTGACGAACATGAGCGCCGAGGCGAGGTTGGCAAGATTCACAGTCATGACAGACTCCCGGATGTCGAGTGAGGGGAATCCGGCCCGGGGGCCGGGTCCCGATATTTTTCGGAAGACGGACGAGCCGGCTTTCCGGAGACGAGTGCCATCCAATATGCACGATCTGTGCCAAAAACGTAAAGCATTGATGCGTAACGACTACGCATATATTTCCCTGGGAAAAATCCTGAAAGATTTCGTGCGATATTTTTCGGGCGAGCGGGAATGCACGATCGGACTGGCCTGTCAGTGGATCGTCCGATGTCGGATGTGGAGCCACCCGTGAAGCTCACTCCTAGCCAAGGTCAGGGAGGGGGTGGCCGATCGCATGCCCCTGGGCGAAGGCGATCCCCAGCCGGCGGACCTCCGACAGGATCCCGGGAGATTCCACCGACTCGGCGATCGTCGCGATCCCCGCCTCCCGGGCCAGGGCGACGACGCTGGCCACGATCGCGCGGTCGATGCTCCCGGATCCTTCGATTCCCCGGACGAAGTCTCCCTCCACCTTCAGATAGTCCACGGAAAGACGCTTGAGACAGATCATGGAAGAGAACCCTGAGCCGAAGTCGTCCAGTGCGAAACGGGCCCCGCAGGCCTTGAGTTCGAGGATGAAGGCCTCGAGGCGGGTCGTGCTTTCCAGCGATTCCCGTTCCGTGATCTCGAAGACGATCTGCCGGGGGTCGATGCCTGTGCGGCGAAGGATCTTCCGGAGCCCCGGAACATAGTCCCCCGTCAGAAGAGCCCGGGGAGAAAAGTTGACGAAAAGCATTCCCCGGTAGTTACGGTCGGCCGCCCGCTCGAAGGCCTTCTCCGTCACGACGAGATCGAGGCGCGAGATCAGGCCGGTCTCCTCGGCGATCCCGATGAATTCTCCGGCGGGAAGGATCCGCCCTCCCGCCGAAAGACGCATGAGCACCTCGTGCCCCATGACCGCTCCCCCGTCCGCGCAGGCCACGATCGGCTGGAAGTAGGGAATGACGGATCCGGCGGAAAGGGCGTGGTGCAGAAGGACGAACCGCTCGCTCGCGCTTCGGAAGACCTCCGCTGCGTCCTCGCGGGACGGCACGCACCAGGTGGCTTTTCCCATGGCCTTGGCACGGACCATCATCCGGTCGGCCACGAGGAAGAGATCCTTCGGTTCACGTCCATGGGCAGGCCAGGCGGCGATGCCGATGGAGACGGAGGTCCTGGCCCGGCCGCCCTCCGCGGACGCGAGGCTGAAGGAGGAGAATCGGTCGAGGATTCGCCCGGCCACACGGACGGAGACGCCCTCGTCCTTTCCCGGAAGGACGAGGGCGAATTCGTCTCCCCCGTAGCGGGCCACGATATCCTCGCCCCCGGCGACCTCCTCCAGAATGGAGGCGCTGGCCTTCAGGAAGGCGTTCCCGAAGGAATGGCCGAAGGATTCGTTGATCTTCTTGAAATCGTCCAGGTCGAGGATCAGAAGGGAAAAAGGGACGTTCCCGTGGCGTTCCCCCCGTCCGATCTCGTAGGCGAGGAGGTCCAGGAAGACGCTCTGGTTGAACAGGCCGGTCAGGGGATCCCGGATGGACTGTCGTTCGATCTCCCGTTCGTATCGCGCATTCGCGCGAAGGAGCGCGAGCACGTTCAAAAGGCTCGTGGTGAGGCTTTCGGCCACAAGGAGAAGGGCCGGATTGCGGGCCGCCCCCGGATCGCCTCCGATGCCCGCGATGCCCCCGATGCCGGGACGTTCGAGGAAGAGGAAATTCGTGGAAAGGATGAGGTTGTCCTCCAGATGGTTCGCGGGGTGCTCGTCAACGAAGAGATGATGCAGGA
>DAIBSV010000264.1 GCA_027415455.1 Nitrospirota bacterium
GACAGTTTTGACGGGCTTCAGGTGAAGCGTCTCTCCGCTCTGATGGTTGAGGACGGTGAGGGTCCTGTCGGGGTGGGGGATGGAGAGATGAATTTTCTGGTCCATGTCGATCCTTGCCGAATGAAAATAATAGGGATGAGGGGTCTCTTCATCCTATCACGCGGATCCGGGGCCGAACAATCAGGAGGCGGAGGGGGATGGCGCGGAGGAGCTGTCTGCAAGGAACTGTCCCTGCAGCAACTGCTGGAGCACGAATGCCCGACCCCGCTCGCGGAGAGGAGGAGGGAGGCGCGAGGCGATCTCCTCGGCCCTGATCCAGAGAGATTCGATGGGGACGGAAGAGAGGGGAACTTTCCGTCTGTCGGAGAGAGGGGGAGAAAAAGGGCGGACCGTCCGGAAGACGAGGGAGATCCCGGCAAGATCAGGACAGGCATTCTGAAGCTTGGTCCGGATTTCCGGAAGGAGGTAGGTCAGCTCCCGTTTCCAGAGCGGAGAGGAACAGGCGACAACAAGCTCCTTGTCGAGGAGGGCGGAAGGGTAAGACACCCGGGCGATCGGATCTCCAAAGATCTTCCCCCACTCCCGGTTGAGGGCGATGAGTCTCGCCTCTCGTTCCCAGCCCAGGGAAGTGGCAACCTTGCGTGCAACCGACTCCATAGAGTCGAAGGTCGAACGATAATCGGGAAGGTCCATGGATATTGCCTTATGGATAACAAGGAAGGATTTGCGACTTTTTTGACTCCTGTGGCATAATAGCTCGCGATTCCCGTTTGTTGCAAGAGGTCCAGTGGTTCGGAAGGGCCTATCGTCGGTTCCTGTGGACCGCTGAGAGCGGGGACTTCGGCAGGCCGGAGAAAGTTTGACCCAAGGGAGGACGGACAGTTATGGCGGCTGATGAGGCGAAAAACCAGGAAGAGGCTGGGATCCCCTGGACAGACGATGCCCAGGCACTGCTGAAAAAGGTTCCGTTCTTTATCCGCAAGAACGTGGAAAAGGAAGCGGAGGATTACGCCCGCTCTCATGGCATGGCCCGAGTCGAAGCCAGTGTCATCGTCAGGATCAAGGCCTCGAAATCCAGCGAGGGTGCGGAGTCATCGCCCTCCATGGATCCCCCGTCCCCCACGCCTCCTGCCGTCCCTGAAACCGCACCTTCCCCGCCCTCCCGGGAGACAGTGACCGTTGAATCCACCCGCACGGCGGAGTCCACTCCCCCGAAGAGTTCTCCTTCCTCCTCCCTAAGGGAATTCGCGAGCTTCGTCATCCTTCGGATCGATCCGGAATGGCGTAAAGTTCATCCGGCCGAGGTCGGGCACGGCAAAAAGGAGTTCGCCGACGTCGTCCGGACCTTCGAGTCCCAGATCGCGAGCAGCTCCTACAGTCTGGTGGGCCTTTCGGGGCTGGGAGACGTGCTTCTCTGGAGGGTCGGAACCAATATCGGTCTTCTGCAGGAAATGACCGGCAAGCTGCTCTCAACCTACCTGGGCCGTTACCTGACCGTCGAGAAGTCCTATCTCGGCTTTCTGGGAGAATCGGGAGCACGGAGCCCGTTCCTTCCCCGCAACTCGAGGTTCATTCATGTCAGACCTCTCGTGCGCTCCAAGGACTGGCCTCAGCTTCCGGACTTTGTACGGGAAGGATCGGAGCGCGAGCGCCGGAAGGTGGCAGAGGGATTTTCCGGTGTCCGGATGACGATGGCGTCCAGTTACGGTCTGGACGAGTCGGATCTTCTCATGATCATGGAGTCGGATTCAGCAGAAACCATCGTTGACCTGAATCAGGCCCTCCAGACCACCGAGGAGAATCGGTACCTGCATATGACCTGCCGAGGCCTGACCGGCATATCGCGGCCTCTAGGAGATGTCCTCGACATGCTGGGCGGTGTGTAGACCCTGAGCCCGGGGTCGAAGGGGAGGGGGCATGGAACGGACCTTGCTTCTCAATGCGACCTATGAACCGCTCAAGATCGTTCCCTGGCAAAAAGCGGTTCACCTTTTGTTTCAGGGAAAGGTCGAAGTCGTGGAAACCTACGGGCGCGACATCCGTTCAGCCCGCATGTCCATGAAAGTCCCCGCCGTTGTCCGCCTCTACCGAATGGTCCTGTTTCATCACACCCGCCGTCTGGTCAAGTTTTCCCGGGAGACCATTTTCGCCCGGGACCGCAATTGTTGCCAGTATTGCGGAAAAGCCTTTCCGCCCGAAGACCTGACCTTCGACCACATCGTTCCCGTGGCCCAGGGCGGGATGAAAACCTGGGAAAACATCGTCACAGCCTGTCGCTCCTGCAACCACAAAAAATCCGGAAAGACCCCCGAGCAGGCGGGCATGATTCTTCT
>DAIBSV010000265.1 GCA_027415455.1 Nitrospirota bacterium
GATCTGCGCTCCCCGGTGGTGGATCTCCGCCTGAAAGAGGACGTGGGCGGTTGTCTCCCCGTCCGTCTCTTCTTCCCGGACCACGGCGAGTCCGGTGGTCTTCGATCCGGGATCGATCTTGACCCGGACGGGCTGCGTCTCACCTCCGATCCGGTCTTTGAGCCGGATGGTGAACGGAGCGATCCTGTGGACCACCGCCCGCCCCTTCCGCAAAAGCTCCCGGGCCCGGGCCGGGTGACAGGGCATCAACGGTTTCTTCCGTTTGTCGAGCACGAAAACCTTCATGGATTCTCCTTTGAACCTTACGTTGGACTGGCCTTGCGGCCGTGACGCGCCTCTTGCGAAGCGTCTCCCCTCGGGAATGTTGCCAACCGGCTTCGGGATCGCTCCCTTGCCGCCGACCGTTTCGTCCTGGCCCTCGCGGTTGTCTGCATCGGCGGCTTCCAGAGCCCGGGACTGAGGAAGCATCCCGGAGTGGGTCTTCTACCTGTTGGCAACGGAGCCGATTGGTTACGGCTTTCCCTGGTCAACCCGAGCTTGTCGCACCTCCTTTCAAGCTCAGCCCTTCAGGGCGGGGTGGTTGACTTTTGGTTGACTCTCCGCTTTTCCCCCGGATGGGTGCATGCACCCACTCTCTCCAAAAACCTTCGTTCCGTCCCGTCTTTCCCATGCGGACGCGTGGCCGTATCGTCGCGTGATTTCTTGCCGGTCCTCCGGATCGCGGAGGTCGAGAAGAATTCTCGAATCTTCCTGAACGAAGAAGACGATCCACGGATCCACGACAAAACGATTGGCAATGAGTGCAAAGTCGTGTCCTTCGGCCTCCATGATCTCCCGGCTTTCCACCGGGTTGTCTTCCGTGAAAAAGCCGACCACCTCGCCCCCGTATTTCTCGGCAACGAAGTCTGCCCCGTTTCCGCAGAGAGAAAACAGACCCCGTTCCTTAACGATCGCCAGGGTTTCCCCCCTGGTGGTCTCGACCGTCACAACACCGCAGTCGTGTTCCGACCGCAGCTCGGCGATGATCTGCTCCTTGATCTCGAGCTCCCTCAGGAAGATTTCGTACTGTTTCCAAATGTTTGTAATCCCTGTCGTCGAAATTTCCGGCCCCGTCCTGGCGACGGCCTCCCGGAACATGGCAACCAACTCCTCTTTCTTTGTCGCCTGCCCCATCCGTTCAACGAACTGTTGCTCTAGGGCCCTCTCCGAGATTGGCATTCCCCCTCCTTTGTGCGTGATCCATCAGTTCTTTGGCGTGTTGAAACTCTTCCCCGCTTCGTACGATCGCCAGCGAAAAGGCAAACTGTGCCCGCTCCGGTCCCAGTTCCTGCAACGCATCGTTCCAGTCCGCTCCTTTTTTTCCGCCCTTGACCGAAGGCGGCGGAACGAGAAACAGAAAGGGAATGCCGTGTTTTTGGGCCGCGCTCGCCAAATGAGCGGCCGCGATCTGCCCCGTGCCCGATACGTCCCTGTCCACCAGGATGGCCAGCGAGGCCCCTTTCTTCCGAAAGGCGTCCGGCGTGTCCGGATCGCTGAGAAAGGACCGCATCCCGTTCGCATTGACGGCAAAGATCCCGTACCACCCCGACAAAAAACACCCCGACAGCACGGACTCCAACCCTTCTCCGATGGCGTAGATCTCCGAATGGCCCTCGACCTTCTGACGCCGATCTCCCGGAGCCACCGCCGCGAAGGCATGGCTTCCTCCCGGGGCCATCATCGGTCCCATCGTGTAGCGCGATTCTCCATCCAACCAGGCCAGCGGACGCTTCTCTCCCGTCTTCGTCAGCGCGGTCAGGTGGATCGACTTCTCGTCCCGATCGTTGATGAGCGGCACGATCAGGTCCACGCCATCCCGACGGATGGCCATGCGTGACTCGGCCGGCAACATGAACGGCAATCCCCGCGAGGCCAGATATTTCCGGAGAGCCGCCTTTCCTTCCCGCCACTGCGGCGGAGAATCCTTCCGTATCGCTGAAACCCTCACCGAGTTTTCGAGGATGTTTTCGATCTGTTTCTGGTTCCGGTCGTCCTCCCGGACATACCCCCCCTCGGCTTTGCCCCGAACCCCCAGGATGTTCATTTCCCGCAACAGCGCCGAGATCGTTCCTCCCCGCCCGTCGGACGTGAGGTACACCCCTTTTTCCGGGTTCAGCTTGTGTGTCTTGTGTCCCGTCTGTTCACAGTCCGCATGGATCTCGCGCCCCACACGCTTGTAGACGATGCCGTGTTTCTTCAGGGCTTCCTCCACGACCTCTCTCTCGAACGGACGCGCCAGATGACGTTCTGATCCAGACACCAAGGT
>DAIBSV010000266.1 GCA_027415455.1 Nitrospirota bacterium
GATCTTGAGCGCCAGGTTGGCCTGATGGCAATGAACCCCCACGAAGAGGCAGGCGTCGATCTTGACGATCCGGATCACTGCCCGTAAAATGGAACTTCCAACAAGTTCTCTCTTTTGATGGCCGGCATGGACATAATCCATGGTCCCAGGTGCGAAATGTATAGAAGGGTGAGGACTGTCCTCTCCCGTACAACTGAATGAAGGGGAGTCTACGTGTCAAACTACAGCGTGAAGCCGGGTCCCGAAGCCTTCCTGCCGCCGGCGGCAGCCATGATGGGGATCGTTCTCCCCGAACCAGGAGAGGGCCATATCGAAGGCAGGCTCGTTCCTCAGGACGAGGCGATCGAGGCAAGCGCCCGAGTGCTCGCCAAGGCCAAGGTTCCCACCTTTTTCCCCGGACCCCTGGTCCTCTGGAAATGGAACGAGAAGTCAGCCCTCATGGCGGCGGCCATCAAGAAGGCGGCGGTCGAGGGAGGCGTCCGGATCATTCCCATGTCCGACTACCGGCCAAAATATCCGAAGATCGACCCAGAGACGGAGATCAACCCGAACCATCCGAATCTGACCATCTGGCACAACAAGATCGACGCCTGCCTCTTCGTGGGGGTTCATTGCCATCAGGCCAACCTGGCGCTCAAGATCATCCGGGGTGGAACCGACTGCTACACCCTGGCCTACTGCTCCATGTCCGGCCATGAAGACGCCAATTTGTCGGTCAGGGACACCTCCCCTGAAACCTTCATGAAGCTTGCGGAGTCTTTGAAGAAAATGAAGTCGAACTCTCGGGGATTCTGAATTCTGATTTCCGGCGTCCGGGAGGCGGGGAGGAACACCCTGTCCTCCCCCGCCTCGCGTTCCATGGCGTCCACCCCCGCGTCAGCTTTCCCTTCAATTGTGTCATATCTCCTCAGACATCGTTATTTGTGACCCTGCCTTCGCGGAAAGCTGAATCGACTGGGAAGGCGCAGTTCCCTTGATAGGACTTCCGGTCGTTTTTGTGTTCCGGGAATGAAGGAGTAGACACCTTGCAAAGCGGACTCGCCATGCTTCTACCCGGGTTGCCTCTTCTGGGTGGAGGCGGCCTCTTCCTTGCCGAATGGCTCTTCCCTGGTCGATCTCCGCGTCGTGCCTTTCTGTCGCTCCTTCCGACCGCCGCGGCCTTTCTTCTGGGTCTCTGGTTCCTCGTGCGGGTTGTTTCTTCGGGGCCTGTGATTCTCGCGCTCCCCGTTTCCCTCCCGGGACTTTCCGCTCCCCCGCTCTGGGGGGTGGACCGGCTTTCTGCGATCATGGTCCTTCTGATCACCGGGGTCAGCACGGTGGTGCAGACCTACTCCCTTCGATACCTCCTGGGAGAGGCAAACTATGAACGATTTTTCGCGCTGATCGGCGTGGAGACGGGGATTCTCCTTCTGCTCGTGACCAGCCGGAACCTCCTGCTGATCTTCCTCTTCTGGCAACTCATGAGCCTCGGACTCTCCCTCCTGATGTCCCACAACCGGTTTCGCCCTCAGTCCGTTGAGGCCGCCCACAAGACCTTCATCATCCACAGGCTCGGAGATGCCTTTTTCCTGGCAGGACTTCTCCTGGCGGAGCACCTTTTCCACACCCTGGACATTGGTCGCATGGCCGCCCTTTTGAAAAATTCTCCGGAGGTCGTCTCCCAGGGCTCCCTCGTGGCCATGACCCTGTGCCTCTTTGTCGGGTGCATGGCCAAGTCGGCCCAGTTCCCCCTCCATGTCTGGCTTCCCGACACCATGGAAACGCCGACCCCCGTCTCCGCCCTCATGCATGCCGGGATCGTCAATGTGGGGGGGGTATCTGATGAACCGGACCTCGGTTCTCTTTTCCCATGCGCCCCTGACGATGCATGTCGTCTTTTTCATGGGTTTCGTCACGGCCCTCTTCGGATCCTCGACCATGTTGACCCAGAGCGACGTGAAACGGAAGCTCGGCTTCTCGACGATGGGCCAGATGGGGTACATGACCATGGAGTGCGGCCTCGGAGCCTTTTCCCTGGCCGTCTTCCATCTGATCGCCCACGGGATTTTCAAGGCGACCCTCTTCCTCGAATCGGGCATGGGGATCCATATCGCCCGCCAGGAGCCCGGCCTTCCCAAGAGGACCGCCACCGAACCCCGGACTCCGGAGGCCTTCCGTCTCTCCCGGATCCTTCCGGTCGCCTTCGTGACGCTCGTTCTTCCCCTGGTCATCCTGCTCGGAGCCCACCAGTTGGCGGGAATCCACCTCTCCCGGGAGGAGGGGACGGTCGTCTTCCTCTTCTTCAGCTGGGTCACCGTGTC
>DAIBSV010000267.1 GCA_027415455.1 Nitrospirota bacterium
TCTCGTCCGGATCGCCGCCTCGACACGGCCTTCGAAAAAAGAAGAGCTCCTCGCCATCCTTGTCGATGAGCTGGGTCGACTCCAGGAGGTCCCGCTGACAGGCGACGAGCTTTTGCGGGCGAAGAACCAGCTTAAAAGTTCCCTTCTGATAGGGCTCGAATCGATCCTGACGCGCATGAACAAGATGGGGCGCGACATCCTGTATTGGGGCGAGGAGCTGGAAACGGACAAGCTGGAGAGATGGATCGACGATGCCCCTCCTCTGGACCTGCTTCGTGTCGCCCGCGACCAGGACTGGGTGTCCCGGCGTTCTCTCAGCGTTCTCGGACCGGAGAAGGACGCACCATGATTTCCTCAGTCTTTCCCGTGCGTCTGGGCGTCAACATCGACCATGTGGCGACGATTCGTCAGGCTCGGGGAGGGTTCGATCCGGATCCCCTGGCGGCTGCGCACCTCGCGAGGCTTGCGGGTGCGGACCAGATTGTTCTCCATGTGCGCGAAGACCGTCGCCATGCCAATGAGACCGACCTCCGGCGGTTTAGGGAAACGGTCTCTCTTCCGGTCAATCTCGAGATGGCTCTGACGGAGGAAATGGCCGGATTAGCCCTGTCTTTTTCTCCGGAGCGGGTCACTCTCGTGCCTGAAAAACGGACCGAACGCACGACGGAGGGGGGACTGGTCCTGACGCCGGATTATCTGAAGGCCCTGGATTCCTTCTCGAGACGCTGCATGGAAAAGGGAATCAGGGTGAGCCTTTTCATGGACCCCGACCCGGAGATGCTGGGCAGGATTCCTGTGTTCGGAGTGGACCAAGTGGAGCTTCATACGGGGCCTTATTCCCAGGCATTCGGGACGTCCCGGGAAGGGGAGGAACTGGCCCGACTCTCTGCGGCAGCGACGCAGGTCGCTCGCCAAGGGCTCATTCTGGCAGCCGGCCACGGCCTGACCCTGTTCAATCTTCCCCGAATTCTTGGGTTGCCAGGCTTGGCCGAAGTCAATATCGGCCATAGCATCATCGCCCGGGCCGTCCTGTTCGGAATCCGGGATGCGGTCTCCGAGGTGCGCTCCCTTCTTCTCGCCCCTTTCGGAGGAGGATCCCGATGATCCGCGGTCTCGGGATCGATCTTGTGCTGGTCTCCCGGATCGAAAGCGCCTTAAGCCGTTTCGGAGAACGCTTCGCCTCCCGCGTGTACACTCCGGAGGAACGCCGTCAGTCCGGGGGAAAATCGACTTTCCTTGCGGGACGATTTGCGATCAAGGAGGCTCTTCTGAAGGCCCTTGGAACCGGTCTGGCGGAGGGAGTCCGCTGGAAGGAGATCGAAACGCTCTCCCGGGATTCGGGAGCGCCTGAAGTCCGCTGCTCCGGCAGGGTTCTGGACCTCCTCGGACATCGCGGGATCGGAACGATTTGGGCCTCCTTAAGCCACGATCGGGACCATGTGGTGGCGGTCGTCGTCCTGGAAGGGCCTTCTTCATGAGAGTCATGACCCCCGAAGAAATGAGGGAAACGGACGGAAGGGCGGTCCGGGATTTCGGGATTTCTGAAGAAATCTTGATGGAGCGAGCCGGCATGGCGGTTTCCCGGGTTTGTCGGGAATGGCTCGGAAGGACAGCTCTCCGCTCAGGTCGCCGGCCGGTTCTTGCAGTGGCCGGAGGAGGCCACAATGGCGCTGACAGTCTGGTGGCCCTGCGCGATCTTGTCAGCCTCGGATACTCGGGAGAGGCGTTTGTGGTCGTAGAGGAAACAAACCGGCAGTCCCCGGCGCTTCTTCGCGAGATCGATCGCCTTCGGCGCATGGAGGTTCCCGTCCGCTTTCCGTCGGAGGGAGGGGGCCGCCATCGGATATCCCACGCCGGCCTGATCATCGACGGAATCCTGGGGACAGGGTTCCGGGGTGAGTTGCCGGAGGATCTCCTCCGGCTTGTCGAGGCAATGAACCAGTCGGCCGCTTCCGGCATTCCGGTCGTCAGTGTCGACATTCCCTCCGGGGTGGACGGCCGCACGGGGGCCGTAGGCCGTTCGGCGGTCCGGGCCGCAACCACGGTGACTTTCGGGGCTCCGAAGTGGGGGCTGCTTGTCGATCCCGGAACGCGCTATGCGGGTGAGATCCGGCTTTCGAGGATTGGTTTTCCATCCGCTCTTCTGGAGGGAGGCTCCGGATCCTGTCTGACCATCCGCGAAGCCATGGGACTTCTTCCGCGCCGATATCCGGAGATCCACAAGGGACAGGCCGGCCATGTCCTGATCGCCGGGGGAAGCTTCGGGAAGGCGGGGGCGCCTCTTCTGGCC
>DAIBSV010000268.1 GCA_027415455.1 Nitrospirota bacterium
CAGTGCGACATTGGCCGCGGTGGGTGAAGCCACGCCCCGAACACAATGCATAACTTCCTTCAGAGGGAGGCCGGGAGGGGTCGGCGGGCCCTGAGGGTGCGGAACTGCCTCCGATCGGCCCTCCCGACACAGGGATCGAGTGGCGGATCGTGATCGCATGATCTCCCACGGCAATCTCTTTGACAAGAAGCCTCATGATGCGACGTTTCTCAAGGATGTCGAGCGTTTCGGCATTATTTCTCAGGCGTTCCCGGAAGGAGGAAAAAACCTCGGCAAGCCTGAGCGTGCTGGCTTTGTCTATCGCCATGGCGTTCAAGGCCTGGACTTCGCTTTGGATCGCCTGGTCGCGAACCTTCAGTGCCGGCATGCGACCGCGCAGTTCATCGAGCGACATCAGTCCCTCCTGATAGGCGGTCAGAAGGCGTTCCATGCCGTTTCTGAGCCGGGCCTCTTCCTGTTTCAGGGCCTCGAGACGCCGCTGGCTCGGATCCGATTGGCGCGCCGCTTCCCGTCGGCGATTCAGCTTGTTTTCGATCAAGGACGGGTTGTCCAGGAGACGGAGGACCTCCTCCCAGACGATCGGGTCGAGCGCGTCCTGCCGGAGGGGTTTTTGGTGGCAAAGAGGCGTTCCTCCGTGGCGATAGGCGTCCGACCCATAGCACCGGTAGTAGTAGATCGTTCGGGCGCTCGTCCGCGTCGAGGTGCGGTAGAGTCCAGAGCTGCAGTGCTTGCAGTAGAGGAGGCCCTGCAGAAGATTCTCGACCTTCGTCCCGCGCGGAGAGAACTTCTTGTTCTGCCGGAGTCTCTCTTCGGCCAGGGCAAAGGTCTCGGGCGTCACGATCGCAGGGACGGGGATCTCGATCCACTCTTCCCGAGGCCGATCGACAGTGGCCGCCCGTTGCGACACCCGGCCTCCCTTGAGCCGTACGGGACGCGTGATCTTCTGTCGCGGGGCGCACTGCGTTTTTCCGAAGCAGGCCGTGCCCCGGTAGGCCGGATTCTTGAGGATCCCCCAGACGGTGCTCCTCTCCCAGCGGCCTCCGGCCTTTCTGGGAGGGATCCCTTCCTCGTTCAGCCGGGCCGTGATCGCACCGATGGGAAGGCCGTCCCCTGTGTAGAGAGCATAGATCCTGCGCACCACGGCGGCCTCCGGCTCATGGATCTCGTAGGTGCCGGGACTTTCCTGGGTCTTCGGGACGTACCGGAACCCGTAGGGGGCTCCGCTCAGGACGCTGGCCTCCCCCTGCTTGGCCCGATGGCGCTTGCCCCGACGGGATCTTTCCAGGATCTGTGCCCGTTCGTATTCGGCGATCATTCCCTGGAACTGAAGCAGGAGACGATCCTCGGGCGTGTTCATCTGGGGAGCCCGCACGAAGACCGTTTCGACCCCGTTCTTGGCGAGTTCCTCCATGAGCAGGACCTGATAGGCATACTTGCGGCTCAACCGGTCCGGAGACAGGACGAGAACCGTCTGGATTTGTCCGGAAGCCGCGAGATCGCGGACCTGTTCGAGCCCCGGACGCAGAAGATTCGCCCCGCTATACCCGTCGTCTTCGAAGACCCACTCCGCCGGCACCTGATAGTCGTTCGTCCCGGCAAACTCCTTCACGGCCTCCGTCTGACTGACGATCGTATGGCTCTCCCGTTGCTGGTCCGAAGACACCCGCGCGTAGATCGCCGCCAGCTTTTTCATCCTCCGCTCCCCCCTTCAGCCCCGGCCCTGCGACAACGGGGCGGGCATGCTCAGGAACCAGAATGGCATAGGTCTGTTCAAGCTTTTCAGACAACAGTCGGTCGAAAACGTACGCGAAGCCGATCCCAAGGGGCTCTCGGGCCCGCTCAGCCACGTCCCCGTTCTCGCGAGAGCCAGTCCCGCACGGCCCGGGAGACGAGCTCTCCGATCGTGAGTCCCCGCGCAGGGGCTTCTTCGCGAAGAAGCCTTGCCACGCTTCCGGGAATTTTGATCGTGATAGGGACCGACGCCTCTCCCACCTCGACCTCCCGGCCCATCTCCTGGGCCTCTTCCAGGTAGCGGTAGGCCTGACGGCGCGAAACGCCATAGCGCGTGATCAGGATTTCGGCTGACTTGGCCAATCCCTTCCGTAACCATTCGCCGAACCCATCAGAGGGGGTCTGAGGTGAGGACCTGCCGGAAACGTCTGTGGAGAGGAAAGAGGTAGATGTCCTTGACGGGAAGGGCGTACTGGTTGAAGACGTCCTTCTTGCCCCGGCCCTGGGTCTTGCCGACATGGATCCAGTTGGCGGCCTTGTA
>DAIBSV010000269.1 GCA_027415455.1 Nitrospirota bacterium
TCATTGATCAACGATGTGGGAGGCCTCAAAGACCCCGGATTCATCGCCATTCTTCAGGAACACCCAGAGGTCATGGCCGTCGTCATGCACATGAAGGGAACAACCGAAACGATGCAACACGCCCCCTTCTACAAGGATGTCATGGCTGAGGTCCAGAATTTTTTTACAGAACGGGCATCCTCCCTTGGACAGTCGGGGGTCGGGAGCGACCGGCTGATTTTCGACCCCGGTCTGGGATTTGGAAAAACGGTCGATCACAACTTCTCCCTTCTGCGCCATATGGACACCTTTCTCGTGAATGGCCCACTTCTGATAGCCCCCTCCAGAAAACGCTTTCTGGACGATCCGGCCCGGCCCGTTCCTCCTGGGGAGAGAGACATCCCGACGGCGGCCGTCATGGCCTGGTGCACCCTCCATGACGTCGCGATCTTCCGGACACACCGCCCCGACATTGCCTTCCAGATCCGACGTGTTCTCCGGTCCATAGAGGGAGGCAGCGGTGCATAGTCTCGCCTCCTGGGGGCTCTGGCGGAATGTCCTCGACATTCTTGCGGTCTGGTTCATCTTTTACCAGATCCTTCTCCTCATCCGCGGCACTCGGGCCTTCCAGATGGTCATCGGGGTCCTGGTCTTCCTTCTCGTCTTTTTCGTGTCGGGATGGCTCAAGCTCTATACCCTCAACTGGCTGATCACGAGCTTCTGGTCCCAGATCGTCCTGGCCCTGCTGATCCTTTTTCAGCCCGAGATTCGAAAGGCCTTGGCCCGTGTCGGAAAAAGCCCTCTTCTGCTGGGTATTCCCCTGGGGGACTCCACCCTCGATATCGAGGAGCTCGTGAAGGCCCTTCAGACCCTGAGCCGCCGAGGGATAGGAGGAATCATCGTCCTCGAACGAAACACGGATCTTTCCGAGATCGTCGAGGTCGGGGTTCCCCTCGATGCCGTCATCACCAACGAGCTGCTGGTCAGTCTCTTTCTTCCCTACTCTCCCATCCACGACGGCGCGGCCATCATCCGAAAGAACAGGATCGCGACGGCCGGGTGCTTTTTGCCGATCTCCCTGTCTTCTGACCTCTCCCGGCAATACGGGACCCGCCACCGGGCGGCCATCGGCATCACGGAAGAGACCGATGCCGTGGCTCTCGTCGTTTCAGAGGAGACCTCCCAGATATCCCTCGTCGTCGCCGGACGGGTCACCCCCCAGACGGACATGATCCTCCTGAGACAGACGCTCACGCGCCTCTTCCGGAAAGAAGCCCGCCTCCCCAAGAACCGGAGAATGCAATCTTTGCGCAAACGCTTCTACGCCTCAATCTCCCTCATTCCCGGACTTTCTGCCCTCCTGAGATCGAGCGGACCTTCCACAAGGAATCGTCCATGATCCGATGGGATTCATTCCGACGATCCCTGGAGAGGAACCTGCCCCTCAAGATTCTGGCACTCATTCTGGCGCTGACCCTCTGGTTCCATATAAGCCGGACGGGACGGGAATATTTTTCACTCACCGTCCCCGTGACTGTCGTCAAGCTCCCACCGCACCTCGAACTTCTCAAATCCCTCCCCGACCGCGTCACCCTGACCCTGGAAGGCCCCCCGGGCTTCGGAAGACAGATTCATGCGGAAAGCCTTTCGATCATTCTCGATGGCCATTCCTTGGGGCCCGGGCTCAGGACTCTTCGTCTCGACAACTCGACCCTCTCCCTCCCGACAGGGGTTTCCGTGGTCCGCTTCGCCCCCGAAAAGGTGTCGATCGACCTCATGCCTCTCACCCGGAAGATGGTCCGGATTTTGCCGCTCTTTATCGGAGAAACCCGCCACAGGATCGCCCCACTTCGCGTTCGCATGATTCCGGACCAGGCCCTGATCGAGGGGGACAGGAACGAACTGGCTTCCATTCATTTTCTGAAGACTCGCCCGATCGAGCTTTCCCTCCTTTCCGGCAACCATCCCCAGACCTTCAACGTGGCCGTTGCGATTCCGGACAATGCCCGGATACGCCTTCTTTCTCCCTTGACCGTCTCCGTCGAGATCACACACACCGGGTCGCTGGCTCCGATAAAAAGACGATAGCTTTTGGCCCAGTGACCATTTCTGTTATGATGGCGAAAATGGAGCCATAAGGAAGGGGGGGGAGCATGAGCAAGACACGCCACAGGCTGTTCGGAACTGACGGAATCCGGGGACGCGCCAATGTCCATCCCATCACGGGCGAGATGGCCTATCGTCTGGGACGGGCTGCGGCCCACCTCTTTGTCCGGGCCGGCGAGGAACACCA
>DAIBSV010000026.1:0-3278 GCA_027415455.1 Nitrospirota bacterium
CCGCATTGAAGCCGCGACGGGAGACGGACCCGAGGCCCGCTCGGGATTCGACCTGGGGAAAAAGCTGGGGCGGGATTTCTCCCTCGAGGAGCTCGCGGCGGGATTCCCGGCGGTCTTTCTGGCCCCGGGCCGCCAGAAGAACCGGAGCTATTCCGTGGACCACGCCCTTCCAGGAGACCTCCACCACGGGCTCGACCTCCTGTGGGAGTGGCGAAATGTCGGGACGATTCCCCGATGGGAGCGGGCCGTCGTGGTGGGAGGCGGAAATACCGCGATCGATCTGGCCCGGACACTTCTCCGGACCGGCACCCGGGAGGTCCATGTGGTGACCGACGAGGAGCTTCCCGGCGTGCCGAACGAAACCGGTCGGGGCGTCATGCCGGCCATTTCCCGGGAGGTGGG
This sequence comes from Nitrospirota bacterium, assembly GCA_027415455.1. The sequence continues at coordinate 403 of DAIBSV010000026.1, forward strand.
GATGGCGCTTGAGGAGGGTGTCCGGATCCATACCGGCCGGCGCATCGGGAGGCTGATACTCCGGGAGGAGAGGATCGTAGGCGTCGAGCTTGTCCACGCGCTCAAGGAGATGGAGGGGAAAACCCCCGTCCATCGGGCCTTTGTCGGAACGGAGACCATTCTCGAAGCCGACGCCGTCATCCCGGCGGTGGGGCAGGAAGTGGACCCTGCCGGGCTCGACCGTCTCCTTCGGGGTGGCCCCTTTCTCCCTGTCCTTCCCACCGGACAAATCGAGGGCGAGAGCCGGATCTTTGCCGGAGGGGACGCCTGCCCGGGAGGAGGGATCGTCTCTCACGCCGTGGGAAGCGGCCACCACGGGGCACGGATGATCGACGCCCTGCTCCGGAAGAAGGCGTTTTCCCCCCAGACCCCTCCATCTCCGATTCCCTATTCTTCCCTCAACCTCGTCTATTTCGAGACGACTCCCGCCTATGTTCCGCAGGAATGCCCCCCGGCTTCCCGTTCCGGATTTTCCGAAATCGAGATCACCGGGCCGGCCGGTCTGATCAAAAAGGAGGCGGACCGGTGTTTTTCCTGTGGACATTGCCTTGAATGCGACAACTGCTGGACGTTTTGTCCGGATGGCTCGGTGCTCAAGATTGGTGAAGGCGCTGTGATTCCGGTCCCCTATGTCTTCGACTACGACTATTGCAAGGGATGCGGACTCTGTGTCCGGGAGTGTCCTTCGGGGCATATCCGGATGGTTCCCGAACTCTGAGGGAAGGAAAGAGGGAGGCGTCGGATCGTGACCGGAGGGATCCGGGGGAGAAGGGGCGGGGAGACGGAGCCCGTCCCCCCGCGGAAGAGCTAGCGGTGTGGATGAAATCCTTCGTGGTGAGCCAGAATCATTGCGCGACAAAGCTTGCCGGCTCTCCTGTATTGCGCGGGAGTGAGAACGGTCTTCGCCCGGGCGACGGCCCGATTTTTTCGCAGGTGGGACAGATGGGAGTCCACAGTCCGATCGAAGGTTTCGAGAGAGTCAGGAAAAAGGGACAAGATCTCGTCCCGGGTGACCACGTCGCCTCCCTTTCTGACAAGAAGGGCGAGAATTCCGGACTCCTTGCGCCCGAGAGACAGCTCCTGTCCCTCGATGAAGGCCCTGTTCTGGGCCTGACCGATTACGAGCTCCCGGAAAAAGAGGCGTTGCTCCGGATGGAATTCCTGCCGAGGAGATGCTCCATGCGGGCCGTCAGCTCGTCGAGGCCGAAGGGTTTGCGGATATGGTCGTCGGCCCCGAGGGAAAGGGATCGTACGGCCGAGGCCTCGTCGGTGCGGGCGGTGATCATGAGGATCGGCAGAAGAGTGTTCCACTCCCGAAAAATCCGGCAGAGATCGAAGCCTTTTCCGTCCGGAAGCCCGAGAACGATAAGGACGAGGTCGAAGGGGCGGTTCGCCATCGCCTCCCTGGCCTAGGCGATGGTGTCGGCCAGGACGATCGAAAAGCCCCGGTAGGGAAGGGAGAGCGAGAGGGTTTGACCGATCAGTGGATCGTCTTCGACAAGAAGGACCTGCTTCATGGCCGGCTCCGGGGACGGTCAGGCGGGAGAGGGCACGCGGGGGCGATCAGTTCGATTTCGTAGCCTTCCGGAGCGTCGATGAAGGCGAAGACGCTGTTTTCGGTCTGAGTCGGGCCGTCGGTCACCGGGACCCCGAGTTCGCGAAGGCGCGCGAGGGTTTTGTTCATGTCCTCCACGCGGAAGGCCAGATGGACCAGGTCGGGAGGAACGGCCACCGGTCCGGAGGCCTTGTATTCCGTGATCTCAAGCTCCGTCTCGGAGCCTGAGAGTTTCATGTAGGCGATTTTTGAACCCCGCGGCGAGACGATGCGACGGGTTTCCGAAAGCCCCAGGATGTCCCGGTAAAAGGCCACGGTGGTCTCGAGATCGTTGACGCGCATGCGGACATGCAAAAATCGGCTGACAAGAGGGAAAGGGCCGCCCATCTAATCCTCCAGGGTCGAGAGGTCCCCTTCTGGGAGGCCCATTTCGCGGGCCTTCAGGACCCGGCGCATGATCTTTCCGCTCCGGGTCTTGGGAAGGGAGATGACGATGTCGATCTCATGGGGTTCGGCGATGCCGCCCAGTTCGGTCCGGACATGTTTCTTGATCTCGTCGTGGGCGGGCGGTGCGTCGGCGGCATGGGGATGAAGCACCACGAAAACCTTGATGATTTCTCCCCGGAGCTCGTCAGGCTTTCCGATGGCGGCGGCCTCGGCCACCTTTGGGTGCGTGATGAGGGCGCTTTCGATTTCAGCGGTACCCAGGCGATGGCCCGCCACCTTGATCACGTCGTCCACGCGGCCGAGGAAGAAGAAGTATCCGTCCTCGTCCTTCCGGGCCGAGTCCCCCGAAAAAAAGACATTCGGAATCTCCGTCCAGTATTTCCGGTAGCGCTCCGGATCGCGGAAGACGGTCCGGAACATGGAGGGCCAGGGGTTCCGGATGACGACCGTTCCGGTCTCCCCGGGGGGAAGACTTTTCCCCGTGGCGTCGACGACGTCGGCCACCACACCGGGAAAGGGCCGTCCGGCGGAGCCGGGCTTTTCCGGGGTCGAAGGGAGGGGGGTCACCATGATCATGCCCGTTTCCGTCTGCCACCAAGTGTCCATGATGGGAAGCTTTCCCCCCGTGACGCGGTGGAGCCAGTGCCAGGCTTCGGGGTTCAGGGGCTCCCCCACCGATCCGAGAATCCGGAGAGAGGAGAGGTCGCGCCCGGCGGGCCAGGAGTCTCCGAAGCGCATCTGGAGGCGGATGGTCGTGGGTGTCGAATAGTAGACGGAAACCCTGTGTCGCTCGATCAGGGACCAGTGGCGACCCGCATCCGGGTATTCCGGGGTT
>DAIBSV010000026.1:3335-8975 GCA_027415455.1 Nitrospirota bacterium
TGGCCCGTGATCCAGCCCGGATCCGCCACGCAGAAGTACACATCCGAATCCCTGATGTCGAAGATGGCCCGGGTGGTGGCATAGGTCCCCAGCATGTACCCAAGCTGCACATGGACCACCCCCTTCGGCTTGCCCGTCGTTCCCGATGTGTAGAGGACGAAGAGGGGATCGTCGCAGGAGACGGGAACGGGAGGCAGGGGGCCGGAGAACCGGACCTCCTCCTGAAGGTCCGGGAGGCTGCGTTCCTCCGGGGGAAGGGTCAGGGCGGTTCCTTCCCGCGGAACGACGAGGGTCGCAGCGACCGATGGGAGTCCCTTGCGGGCGGCGCGGGCCGTTTCGAGGAGGGGGATGCGCTTGCCGCGCCGGAAGGCACAGTCCGCGGTCACGAGAATCTTGGGTTCGAAGTCTTCGAGGCGGCTTCGGAGGGCGGCCTGGGAGAAGCCCGAAAAAACGACCGAATGGATGGCGCCCAGGCGGGCGCAGGCCAGCATGGCGATGACCTGGGCGGGCGTTGGCGGGAGAAAGATCGTGACCCGGTCTCCCTTGCCGACTCCGAGTTTATGGAGAATTTGCGCGAACCGGACGGTCTGGTCGAGAAGGCGCCCATAGGTGAAAATCTCTTCCTCGCCCCGGTCTCCGGCCCAGATGAGGGCGACCTTGTTCGCAAAGCCGTCCCGCACATGCCGGTCGAGGGCGTTGTCGCAGATGTTTCCTTCCGCTCCGGCCAGCCAGCGGCCTTCGAAGGTCTCCGGATTCCAGTCGAGAATCTTCCTGTAGGACTTTGTGAAGTGGAGGTCTTTCGCAAATCCCTCCCAGAAGGCATCAGGATCGTCCACCGAAGCCCGGTAGACGCTCTCGTAATCCGGAATCCGGCTCTCCCGGACGGTTTTCGGATCGGGAACGAAGAGGGACGGCTTGGAGGAAGCATCCATCGAAAGGCTCCTTCTGGCATCGGGTGCTGGATCGGAAGGGGATCGTCAGGAATTCCCGTCCATTATAAAGCAGAGGGAAGGCGATGAAAAGGAAAGAGCATCCCTATCCCCCAAAAGGACAAGTCTCACTGCCCGCTTGATTCTCAGTTTCTCGCGAGAAGCGACTGGATGCGGGATTTGAGCCTGGGGTTTTTGCTCATGACGACGGCTCTCCGGAACTCCTTCCGGGCTTTCTTACGGAGACCCATCCGGCTGTGGACCAACCCCATGGTGGCGAGAAGGAGGGGATTGTCCGGATGTCGGACGAGGGCCTCGTGAAGGAAGAGATGGGCTTCCGGGAGATTCCCGGAATCGAGGTCAATCCGGCCCATGAGGGTTCGGAAGCCGCTGGGCCAGTTTTTCCGGTCGAGAATCGGTCGAAGGGTTTCCCGGGCTCTCGCGGGTTGATGGCGCACGAGTTCCATGTCGGCCAGATTGAGGGTCAGGACCGTCGCGTTCGGATAGAGACGATGGGCGTGGATCAGGATGCGGTAGGCCATGTCGGTCCTCCCCTCGCGATCCCGGATGAGGGCCATCTGGTTCAGGAGGAAGGGGGAGGGGCCAAAACGGGCGATGGTCGTTTCGGTCAGGCGGCGCGCCGGTGCGAGCTGACCCTCTTCCAGAAGAAGGCGGCTCCGGTGGAGGAGCGCCATGCGTTCGTCGGCCGGATTGTTGATGGTCGCGCAGGCGGAGAAGGCCAGAAGGAGGAGAAATCCTCCCAGGAGCCGTATCCGGATTCCATCGAGGAGGGTGATTTTTCGCATGGGAATTCTCCTTGGGATGTTATAGGCTCATTCGCCCCGATAACCGAACGGACCGTTATAGTAAACGGTGATCGTTCCCATCGGGGTATAGGTGGACGGATAGTTGGACTGATAAACGGGAAAGCCCATGGCGAGTCCCCAAGTGACCGAGACGCGCTCTGTGTCGGGCCAGGTGATCTCCACGCCCGGATCCACCCAGAGAAAACTCCAGGCCGGGGCGTTGGCGGGGCCGAAGAGGAGGCTCTGGCCCGTCTGGCTCTCTCCGAAGAATTCGAGGACATAGCCGGCTCCCCACTTGTCGTTCAGGACATGCTCGAAGGCTCCGGAAAACCAGAGAAGGTTGCCGTTGACGACGGTCTGGGCCTGGGGTGTCGTCACGAGACCGTTGTTGAAGGTGAAGCCGGATCCCACCTGGGTCGGGTTCTCGATGATGTCCCCGAGTTCCAGATAGAGCATGAAGGGCTTGAAATGCTTGCGCATGATCAGGTAGAGGCCCTCGTCAAACGTTCCGTCTCCGGTCTGGTCGACGGTGAACAGCTGGGGATTCAGATTGAGAAAATGCCCGGTGGGCAGCGTGAACTGGTATTCGAGGGTGAGGGCCGGCCGCGCCCAGAAGTGATAGGGATCCGCGTCGTCGGTGAGCTGTTGCTTGAGCCAGATAATCGAGTCTCCCATTCCGAAGGTGTTGACGGTCGTTCCGGCCGGGGTCGTCGGATAGGAGCCCTGGTTGGCGACGAAGGGAACGAGGAAGTCGAACTCCCAGTTCTTGATCAGCCCGATTGAAATCCTCTGGGGCATGTAAAGTGAAGAAAATCCAATTTTCGGTTGCAGATAATCGAACCAGTAAGGTTCGTAGAAAAAGGATCCGACCGGTTCAACCTCGGCCGTCCCCGTGAACATTGGACCGCTGGTGTTGGGACCCCAGGAAAGATAGTGGGGAGCCATTTCGGCCAGGTCGGGGATGAGGTCTCCGTTCACATCCTGGGGCCCTTCCATGGCTTCGTCAGCCCGGGCCGCTATCCCGGAAAGAAGGATCAGGCAAAGGGAGAGCGCCGGGAAAAAACATCGGAAAACGGCCAAGTTAAGAGGAAAAAAATTCATTATGCGACCCTCAACGAATGTAAATGATACTGAGTATCATATGATTTTAAGATCTTAAAATAGAGCGATCGAAATCGCAAGAGCTTTTTTGATATTGAATATGATTCTCATTTTCTTTTTTTGTTTTGCATTTGTCAATCCCGATATCCCGGGAGGATGGGGGAAGAAGGTTTTTCTTGTGGAAAATAGTCGAGAATTGTCGGAAAAGGCTCTTGAAACTAGGAAAAAAATTTTCAAGAATCAGTGAACGCCAATAAAATGTTCCGAACGATCCATTGCCGAACAGGGAGTCCCGATCATGAAAAATGAAACGAAACCCTCCCATCATCCTCCCCGATTTTCCATCACCGGTCCCCTGAGCTTTTCCGATCAGATCGCCTTCGACCAGTTCGTCCTGGCCATCGAGCGGAATTTTCTTCTCCATGTGACGACCGGCCTCAATCTGATCGTGGTGGGGCTGGCGATGTTCCGGTTCTTCAGTCGAAATCCGAACGATCTCTATGTCGGTGTCGGCATCGCGGCCTTCTGTATTTCCTTTCTGGTGATCGCGAAAGGGACTGCCGATTTTCTGAGAATGCGGAAGGACCTCTCGCGGATGAATGAAATCATCCAGGCCAGTCATTCCGGCTACTCTTCCCGTACGAACGCCGGTTAAGCGGCTCCCCAACTCCTGACTTCTGCGGTTGCCCCCCCGGTCCGTCCGTCTTAAAATAAAAGGAGAAGCCATCACATCCAATCCGCAAAGGGGGATCCATGACAGCAGGCACCGTCGCAGCCAATGAAGGGCGGATCGTCGACGACGATCCCTTGACCATCGCCGGAACCACCTTCCGTTCCCGTCTCTGGATCGGAACCGGCAAATACCGCTCTTTCGAGGAGACCCGGAAGGTCATTCTCGAATCGGGGGCCGACGTGGTGACGGTGGCAGTCCGCCGGGTCAACATCTTGAGGAAGGATGAGCCGAACCTCCTGGACTTTCTCCCTCCCTCGGAATTCCACATTCTCCCGAACACCGCGGGATGCTACACGGTGGAAGAGGCTCTCCGGTATGCGCGACTGGCCCGGGAAGCCGGGATCTCGCCCCTGGTCAAGCTCGAGGTAATCGGCGATCAGAAGACGCTTTTTCCGGATGTCATCGGTCTGGTGGAGGCGGCCCGCATTCTGGTGCGGGAAGGATCGATCGTCTTTCCCTACACGAACGACGACCCGGTCATTGCGAAAAAACTGGCCGACGTGGGCTGTGCCGCCGTGATGCCTCTGGCCGCTCCCATCGGCTCCGGCCTCGGAATCAGAAACCCCTACAATATCCGGATCATCCAGGAGACGGTCTCTCTCCCCGTCATTGTGGACGCCGGGGTGGGCTGCGCCTCCGATGCCGCGATCGCCATGGAGATGGGCGTGGACGGTGTCCTCATGAACACGGCGGTGGCCGAGGCCCGCGATCCGGTGCTGATGGCCCGGGCCATGAAAAATGCCATACTGGCAGGGCGCGATTCCTACCGGGCCGGCCGGATGCCCCGGAGGCTCTATGCCAGCGCGTCAAGCCCCCTTCCGGGAATGCTGGGCTCCTGATGGGAACTGTCCGCCCGGCGGAGGTGCTGGGCTCCCTTCTGTATGTGACCCCGGAAGAATTTCCCCTGAAGGATCTCGTACTTCGGACCATCGAAGGGGTGAGGGGCGGAATCACCTCGGTCCAGTTGCGACGGAAACAGGCCTCAGGGTGGGAGTTTTCCGAGCTCGTTCGCCTTTTCCGGGACAATGTTCCGGCCGGATTTCCCTGGCTCGTCAACCGGAGGCTGGATTACGCGCTGGCGGGTGCCGCCACCGGCCTTCATCTCCCTTCCCTCCATCCTTCGATTCCCCGGATGAGGGAGCACATGAGCCGACCGCTCCTGGTCGGGGTTTCGGTGCATTCCCTGGCCACGGCCCTCGAAGCCGTGAAGGAGGGGGCCGATTATCTGATCGCGGGACCGGTCTTCGACACCCCCTCCAAACGGTCTTTTGGCGCTCCGCTCGGTCTTTCGATCCTTCGCGAGATCGTCCGGGAGGTGCCGCTCCCGGTCTGGGCCATCGGAGGAATCGGGGAGAAAGAAGCTCCCCGCATCCGTGAAACGGGGGCCTTCGGCATGGCGGTCATGGGGGCCCTCTCATATACGCCCGATCCGGTGGCGGCCGCCTTCGGCCTGAGACGGGCCTGGACCCGTGGCTAAATGGAGCCGGTTTTTTCCGGCGCTCCTTTTTCTTCTCCTTGCCCCATTCCTGTCTTCGGCCGAGGGGACAGAAACGGGAAATGGAGGTCGAAGTCCGGATCTTGTCCTGCCTCAGGGCGGTCTTCTTCTCATTCTTTTTCCGGAAAAATCCCAGGCGCGATTCCTGACGGTCGACGGCCGCCGGATCGCACTCAGTCCCTGGGAAGAGAGAAATCCGCAAGGTATCCGTCGCACACTTGCCGCCCTGGTGGGGGTGGATTTCTCTCGCTCCCCCGCCAGGGTTCCGGTGGAAATTCACCTTCGTAACGGTCAGGTGGTCCGTCATTCCATCCGTGTGACGGTCCGCTCCTTCCAGGTTTCGAGGCTTCATGTGGCCCGCTCCTTCGTGACTCCTCCGGCCGCCTTCCTTCGGCGACTCAGACGGGAGCGAAAAATCATTCTCGCGGCGCTGGCCTCCCCCGACACGCCGCTTCGCTTCCATCGGGCCTTCATCCTTCCGCTTGCTGGAAGGGTGACACACGACTTCGGGGCCTACCGGTACCTGAACGGACATCCGATGGCCCGCCATTCGGGGGAGGACATCGACGTTCCCCA
>DAIBSV010000026.1:8984-16186 GCA_027415455.1 Nitrospirota bacterium
ACACGACTTCGGGGCCTACCGGTACCTGAACGGACATCCGATGGCCCGCCATTCGGGGGAGGACATCGACGTTCCCCAGGGAACGCCGGTCCGGGCAGCCAATGACGGGGTGGTGCGTCTCGCCGGATCCTTCTACTATGACGGGAACATGGTGATTCTCGACCATGGCGGGGGCCTTCTGACCGAATACCTCCATATGGCGGACATTCAAGTCCGCCCGGGACAGAGGGTCCGCCGGGGAGAGGTGATCGGCCATGTCGGACACACGGGCCGCGTGACCGGCCCGGTTCTTCATTACGGGGCGGTCCTCCATGGTGCCCACGTGAACCCGATGCTTCTCACGGCCCTTCTCGACCGGGCCGTATCGCTCGACACGGGGGGACGATGAGCCAGAATCCCTGGACCTTCGCAGGGATCGATCCTTCTGCCGGGGCGGGCCTCTATCAGGATCTCCGGGTCTTCCAGAGCCTGGGGCTCCGGGGAAAAGGCGTCCCGACCTGCCTGACCGTACAGAACCTGAATGGGGTCCGGAACGTGGAGCCTGTCGGCGAGAAACTTTTTTCGGCCATGGTCGAAACGCTGGCCGAAGAGTCCCTGCCCGGAGCGCTCAAGATCGGCCTTTTGCCGATGTCTCTTTGCGGGGTGGTCGAGGAGTTTTTGGGGTCCCTTCCGGTGGAGACCCCTGTCGTCCTGGATCCGGTCTATCATTTCGGCACCGGCGGGGGGATGGTCTCTCCGGAGGAATATCGCGGTATGGCCCGGATCCTTTTCTCACGGGTTTCGCTGGCCACACCCAACCTTCCGGAGGCGCTGGAGCTGGCGGGATGGTCGCTTGAGCGGTATCCCGATGATCTCTCTCTCATGGCGCGCCGGATCCATGAGCAATACGGACCGCCCGCGATTCTTCTCAAGGGGGGGCATTTCACCGGAGAGGGTCCGAAGGTGGACCTCTTCTGGACTCCCCTCGGCGAGACGCTTTATCACCATCAGCCGAAACCCGTCTCGGGCGTCCATGGAGGGGGATGCACCCTGTCGAGTCTTGTGGCCGGTCTGGCACTCATCTCCGGGGGATCTCCGATGGAGCCGGTCGTATCCAGGGCCCTGGCGCTGTACCAGAGGCTGCTCGACGGAGCCGTGATGCCGGCCGGGACGACGGAAAGGGCGATTCTGGAGCCCGACAGGATCCATCAGGGCTTCCCGGAGAACTCTTCCCCTTCATGACCGGCCGGTTCCGCGCTTCCTTCCGCAAGACTGGACCTCATCTGCTATAATGCCCGGATCCGGTTTTCGGAGGTGGGTGGTGTCGTGTTCCCCAGGGATCGATTTGTCAAGAAAGGTTTTTCATGGGATTTTCCGTATCGGTTAAAAGGACCTTCGCCGCGTCCCACCGGATTGAGGGCTATCCGGGGCTCTGCGCCCGCCTTCACGGCCATAACTGGACCATCGAGGCGGTCTTCGGAACCGACCGGCTGAACGGTCTCGGGATGGCGGTGGATTTTCACGAAATCGAGAGATGGCTGGACCCTCTTCTCCGTGAGGTCGACCACACCCATCTCAACGACCATCCGTTCTTTTCCGACAAAAGCACCACGGCCGAGAACATCGCCCTGTTCTTCTACCGGGGTCTTTCCGCCGCCCTCGACCGGGGCCAGTCGGAGGGACTGGCTCTCCGCCAGGTCTCCGTCTGGGAGATGGAAGGGTACCGTGCCACTTACGAGGAGAGCTGATGGGTTCCGAAGAAGCGCTTCCCCTTCTCGAGGTTCGTCATCTGTCGGTCTCGCTCGGGACGCGCGAAGGCGAAATCCGACCCGTTTCGGATGTCTCCTTCGTCATCGGCAAAGGCGAGGCGGTGGCGCTCGTGGGGGAGTCGGGATCGGGCAAGACCCTGACGGGCCTCTCTCTCCTCGCTCTCTTTCCTCCCGGGGCACGAATTGATTCCGGGCAGATTCTGTTCGAAGGCCTGGATCTGCTCGCGCAGGATCCGGCCACCCTCCGGAAGATTCGTGGCCAACGCATCTCCATGATTTTTCAGGAGCCCCAGAGCGCGCTCAATCCGGTCCTGACCGTCGGTACCCAGATGCGCGAACTCTTCAAGAGCCATACCGATCTTTCCGACATCCGGATCCGCGAGGTGGTGGCGGACCGTCTTCGGTCGGCGGGACTTCCGGACCCGGGGCGCATCTCCCGCTCCTACCCCCACCAGCTTTCGGGAGGAATGCGCCAGCGGGTGATGATCGCCATGGCCATCGCCCTCGACCCTCGTCTTGTGATTGCCGACGAGCCGACCACCGCTCTCGACCCGACGGTCGCACTCCAGATCCTGACCCTCCTCTCTTCCATCAGGGATGGCCGGACGAAGGGCCTTCTCTTCATCTCCCACGACCTGTCCCACGTGCGGCGCATTTCGGACCGGGTCCTGGTGATGTATGCCGGACGGATCGTCGAAAATTCTCCCGCCCGGCGCTTTTTCGGGACGGGTCCGCTCCATCCGTACAGCCGGGCTCTCCTGGCCTCGCGTCCCGAGGGAACGGGCCGGACGAGAAAAGACGCGCCCCTTCCGGCCATCCCGGGTCAGGTGCCCCCCTTGTGGAATCTGCCGGAAGGATGTGCCTTCGCGCCCCGCTGCAGCCGCGCGGACGAGCGCTGCCGGATGGAGGCCCCTCCCTGGCAGTCCGAAGGAGAGGCGGGTGCTCTTTGTTTCTATCCGGACAGGACGACCATGGGAGCGCCCCTTCATGTCGCCTGAAACGGGACCTCTCCTTGAGGTCCGGGGGCTCGTCCGCGAGTTCGAACTCCCCGGCCGGACTTTCTTCGGGCCCCGGAGGTTCCTGACCGCCGTCTCCGACGTCTCCTTCACCATCCGCCGGGGGGAGATCCTGGGTCTGGTCGGGGAGTCGGGGTCGGGGAAGACGACGATCGGGCGCATCGTCATGCGGCTCCTCGACCCGACGCGGGGACAGGTGCTCTTCGACGGACTCGACCTGACGGCGATGAAAGGCCGCAAGCTCAGGCAACAGCGGCGCCGTTTCCAGATGGTCTTCCAGGATCCCTATGCCTCGCTCAATCCGCGCATGAGGGTGGGAGAGATCGTGGGAGAGCCCCTTCTCATCCATGGTCTGGCCGATTCCCCTTCCTGGAGGAGAGAAAAGGTGGCCCGGCTCTTCGACCGGGTGGGGCTCTCCTCCCACGATCTGGAGCGCTATCCCAGGGAGTTCTCCGGCGGAGGGCGCCAGCGCGTCGGGATCGCCCGTGCGATCGCCTGTTCTCCGGATCTTCTGGTTGCCGACGAGCCGATCGCCTCGCTGGATCTTTCCATCGGGGCGCAGATCATCAATCTCTTCGCTTCGCTGAACGAGACCGAGCGGATGAGCCTCCTTTTCATTTCCCACGACCTCTCCGTCGTCAGGTACCTCTCCGACCGGGTCGTGGTTCTCTACCGGGGGCAGGCGGTCGAATCCGGTCCCACCCGGGAGGTCTTCGCGGCTCCGGCCCATCCCTACACCCGTCTTCTGGTGAGCCAGGATCCGGCGGCTTTGGCCGAACCCCGGAACGGAGAATCCGGATCGTCCGGGCTCTGTTCCTTCCTTCCCCGCTGTCCGGACGCGCTTCCCGTCTGCCGGGAGGTCGCTCCGAAGCGGTCCGAGGTAGACGGTGGCGGTCGCGAGGTCGTCTGCCATCTGGCCTTTGGGCAGGCCTCCTGGACCCCTTCTTCTCCTTCACCCTCCATCCAAGGAAGCGCCTGACATGTCCTCCGCAGCCCTGCATCCGCTCGAACGGGCCATCCTTCGTCCTTTTCTCGCTTCTCCGGAGCCGGGTGCCTTTCTCCCGCTTCCTGAGATCGCGCGACTCTCCGGTCTCGAATCTTCCCAGGTCCAGATGGGGGTCGAATGGCTCAAGTCCAAGTCCATCCTCGAGGAAAGGATCGACCGTCTGGAGACGGTCCTCTCCCTGACCGAGGGAGGGGAGGAGTCCCTCCTTCGGGGACTTCCCGAAGAGGCGATCATGGAGGCCCTCTCCGGCGGTCCCCGGGACATGAAGGATCTGAGGGCCCTCTTCCCGGATCCGGCCATCGCCTCGAAGGCGATCGGCGCCCTCAAGGAGAGCGGTGCGATCCGCATCGGAGAGGGGGGGCTCGTCCACCGCGCCGGAGAGCTTCCCGAAGGGATCGCGCGGCTTCGGAAGCTGCTCGAGAAAATCGCCGGAGCGGACTCTTCCGTCATCCTTGAAGAGCTTTCCGGGGAGGATCAGGAACTCCTCGAGCAGTACCAGCGCAAAAGAGGCAAGGGCAAGGGGCTTCTGCGCTTCGACGAGCGGGCCTCGAAATCCTGCCGTCTCGCTCCCGGCTGCCGGATCACGGCGGAGGAAATCGAAACGGCCGAGGGATATCTGGGGGCGGTCACGCCGGAGATGCTCATGCACCGAAACTGGGAGGGACGCTCCTTCCGGCCCTATTCCCTCGAGACGCCTCCCCCGCGTCCCTCTTCGGGCCGTCTTCATCCCTATCGGGAATTTCTCGACGAGGTCCGCTCCCATCTGGTCAGGCTGGGTTTTGCCGAGATGACCGGGAGTATGGTCGAGCCGGAGTTCTGGAACATGGACGCTCTTTTCATTCCTCAGACCCATCCCGCCCGGAACATTCACGATATTTACCTCCTATCCGAGCCCCGGAGTTCGTCCGACACCGCGGGATGGCCTCTCGAAGCCGTCGCACGAACCCATGAAGGACGCGAGGCGCCGACCGAGACGCGGGGCTGGAGGCAGAGATTCGATCCGGCCCAGGCCAGGCGCCTTCTCATGCGGAGCCAGGGAACGGCCCTGTCCGCACGGACCCTGGCGGGGAGCCCTGAAGTTCCCGGAAAATACTTCGCCATCGCCCGCTGCTTCCGCCATGACCAGGTCGACGCAACCCATGCGGTGGATTTTTTCCAGGCGGAAGGGATCGTGCTCGAGGAAGGGGCAAGCTTTCGGACGCTGCTTGGCCTTCTGGCACTTCTGGCAAAGGAGATCGCCGGAGTGGACCGCGTTCACTACAAGCCGGCCTATTTTCCCTTTACCGAGCCCTCGGTCGAGTTTCATGCCCACCATCCGGTCCTGGGCTGGATGGAACTGGGAGGCGCCGGGCTTTTTCGCCCGGAGGTGACGCATCCCCTGGGGGTCACGGTTCCGGTGATCGCCTGGGGGATGGGAGTCGACCGGATGGCCATGTTCCGTCTGGGTCTCTCCGACATCCGGGACCTGTTCACCGGGGATCTCGCGACGCTTTCGGCCATGATCCGCTCGGAGGAGCATTCACGCGCGTGGAACCCGTTCTGAGCGGAGATCCTCGCCAGGAACCCTAAAGACAAGAGGTTGTTGTGCCGACACTGGAAGGACATTTTGACGATTTGCAGGAGCTTCTGGGCAGGGGGCTCTCCCCGGACGGGATGGACCGGACCCTTGATGTCGTCAAGGGAGAGTGGAAACATTTCGACCCGGTAACCGGGCGATTCAAGATCGAGCTCAACGATACCAACCGGCCCGATCTCTGGACCGTGGAAGGGATTGCGCGCCAGCTTCGGGGAGGCCGACACCGCCCCGGCCATCCCTACGACTTTCTCGAGAAGGCCGAACAGAGAAAGACGAGGGGAGGGGCCCCCGAGATCCGGATCGATCCCTCGGTCGATCCGGTCCGTCCCTTCATGGGGGGGTTCTGCGCCCGTGGAGCCCGTCTCGGGGAGGAGGGGCTTGCCCAGATCATCGGGACCCAGGAGCGCCTTTCCGAACTTTTCGGAAGGAAGCGCGCCGATGTGGCGATCGGGGTCTATCCTCTGGACCGGATCGTTTTTCCCCTGACCTACCGGGCCTGCGATCCCGAAAAAACGCGATTTGTCCCGCTGGGGTCGGACCATGTGATGTCACTCTCCGAGATCGTGGAGAGCCATCCCAAGGGCCAGGCCTACGGAGGGCTTTTAAAGGGCCATCCGGCCTGGCCGGTCCTGTTCGACAACCGGGAGACGATCCTGTCGTTTCCTCCCGTGACGAACGCCCTGTTCTCGGGGGAGGTCACGCCGGTGGATGAGGCTCTTTTCGTCGAGGCCACCGGTTTTGATCAAGGAAGAATCCTACTCGTTCTGAACATTCTGGCGGCGAACCTGGCCGACCGGGGGTATGCGGTCGAGCCACTCATGGCAGGAGATACGCCATCTCTTGTTGCGCCGTCCTCTCCGGGAACGGTCGTTCATGTTCCGTACGGTCTTCCGGCCCGCGTTCTGGGATCGGACAAAGATCCTTCCGATTTCGTGGAAACGCTCCTGGATTTCGGCTATCCCCAGATTGCGCGAACGTCGGGGGATGGGAAGGCGGGATGGGAGGTCCTCTCGCCCTTCACCCGCGATGATCTGCTCGGGGCGGTGGATGTGGTCGAGGACTATCTCGTGGCCAAGGGCTACGACTCCTTTGAGCCTGTCCTGCCCCGGGAGTTCACGCGCGGACGTCCCGCACCCCGTCAGAAGATCGAATCCCGTCTCCGGAATGCCATGATGGCGATGGGCTACCAGGAGCTCCTGTCGAACATTCTGACCGGTGAGCCCCTCGTGACGGAACGCCTTGGACGGGAAGCCGCGTCCTTGGTCCGGATCGACAACCCGGCAAGCCTTCAATTCGCTGTCGTCCGACCCTCCCTTCTGGCCGGACTTCTTTCTGCCGAGGCCCGATCTGCCCGGGCTCCCTATCCCCACCGGATTTTCGAGGTGGGGGAGGCGATGAGGCTCGAGTCCGCATTCCGGGGCGAATGTGGCCGCCCTCTCAAGGATCTGTGGCTCTTTTCCTCCCTTCTCGCCCACCCCCAGGCCAGTGTTTCCGAACTGCAGGGAGTTCTCGAGATGGTTTTTGAGCGGATGGACCGGAAGCTGTCCATCCGCACCGCCGATCTTTCCCCCTATCTGGCCGGACGATGCGGGATCTATGTGAACTCGGGGGGGGAGACGGTCGCGGCGGTGGGAGAGATCCATCCGGAATTCCTTGACCGGTGGGGGATCCGGATGCCCACGGTCTGTTTCGAGGTCGATCTGGAGGCTCTTCTGGCCTCCTGAGGCTTGATCCAATCGCGCGGCAACCCTCGCCCTTCAGGGCGGGGAAGGATAGCGCGGACGGCATGGCCGTCCCTGTAGTGGCTTTTAATGTGGCGTCTTCTGCTGTTCGATGTACTGGCGAATCACAGCGAT
>DAIBSV010000270.1 GCA_027415455.1 Nitrospirota bacterium
CAAGGAGGGCGTCCGAAGGGCTCCGAAGGCCCGGGTCATGGTCGGGGGAGGGGCCTTTTCGGTCTTTGCCGAACAGATCATCCGCCTTCTTCCGGAAGGCGTGATCGGGGTGGTCGGGGAGGGAGAGACGGCTCTGATCAAGACCCTCGAGGGGCGCCCGGTTGATGACGAGCGCGTCATCACCCGTAAGGGGTCCCAGATCGTTCTGGGAAAGAAGGCGGGGGCGGTGGAAATACGGCGGGCCCCCTTCGATCTGTCCTACCTCGAATCCATATTCCCAGGTCACGAAATGTACCACGGCAAAACCGTCGGAATCCAGACCAAGCGGGGCTGTCCTTACGGATGCTCCTTCTGTCTGTATACCTATATCGAGGGAAAGAGGGTCTACTACCGTGATCCGGAAGATGTGGTGGACGAGATCCGCCAGTATCGGGACCGCTGGGGGATCCGGAATTTCTGGTTTGCCGATGCCCAGTTCATTCCCGGCGTCAAGGCGGTTCCCGAGGCCATCGCTCTTCTCACCGCTCTTCGGGACAGTCGCCTCGACATCACATGGAGCGGCTATATCCGGACCAGTCTCATCTCTCCGGAAATGGCGCAGCTGATGGTGGAGTCGGGAATGGGGGACCTCGAGGTGGCGATCACCTCCGGATCCCAGGAGATTCTGGATTCCCTCAAGATGGGGTTCCGGCTGGAGGGGCTGATGGAGGGATGCAGAAATCTCAAGGACGCCGGATACAAGGGAAAGATCATCCTGAACTATTCCCTGAATGCCCCGGGCGAGACGCCGGAGTCACTGGCCGAGGCGGTCGAAAGCTACGAGGCCATCTGCAGCATTTTTGGACCGGAGAATGTCTACCCCATGGTCTTTTTCCTGGCGGTCCAGCCCCACACAAGCTTCGAGAAGCGTCTCATGCGCGAGGGATGGCTCGATCCCGACTACGATCCTATTTCCCTGAACCCGTGGACCATCCGCAAGCTCCTCTATAATCCGGGTCCTCTTGGGGAGCTGATTGCGAAGGCCTGTCTTCTGGCCTGGGACATCGAGCCCATGGCCATGGGACGTGTTGTGATGCGGGAGATCAAGAAATCCCTTGGAGCCGTCGGAATCACCTCCAAGGAGTCGGTCGTGGTCCAGGCTTCGTGAGCCAAAAAACGGAAAGCGAGTCCATGGAGGCGGATCTCGGGGCCCCTCTTCCTCCGGGCTTTCCCCTTCTTCCGGGACCCTTTCGGATGCTTCTGGGGCTGGACGGAACCCTGACGCGCTCCCTGACCTTTCTTTCGGGGGAGAGGATCGAAGTCGAGCCCGTTCTCCGCCCTGATTCTCCCGAGGGGGTCCGAAAGGTGTATCTTCGGGTCCCCTCGATCGGCCGGCTCGTCTTCGCGAGGACGCGCCTCCTCGTGCTCCCGAATTCGGAGGAGGCTCCCTGGATTGCCGGCCTCATGCGCGGCGACCTTCCCATCGGCCAGTCGATGGAGGCCCGTTATGGCCCCCTGACCAAGGACGAGTTTTCCGTCTTTTCCGTCTCCGCCCCCTTCGATCCCCACGGGCCACGGGAGTCGGGCGATCTCTGGGCCCGCTCCTACCGGATGCGCACCCGCGAGGGGATCGCCCTCCGGATCGAGGAGTTCTTCCTGGACGCTCTTTTCCGGCTTGCCGGCGGAGGCTGCCGATGAAGCGGCGTTTTTCGGCGACTCTGGAGCTGGTCCGGCTCGACCGGCCCGTCGGGTGGGTTCTGCTTTTTCTCCCGTCGGGGTGGGCCCTTCTTCTGGCGCGTCCCGGAGAGGTCCCCTGGAAATGGGTCGCGGTCTTTCTTGCCGGGGCCTTCCTGACACGCTCCGCAGGCTGCGTCGTGAACGACATCTTCGACAGAAAGCTCGACCGGGAGGTGACCCGGACCAAATCCCGGCCCCTGGCCGACGGCCGGCTCTCCGTCGTCTGGGCCCTCGGGGTCTTTCTTTTTCTGACACTCCTCTCGGCCTCTCTCCTCACATTTTTTTCGGCAAAAGCCATTCTGGTTGCCGTTGCGGGATATGGCTCAGCGGTCGTCTATCCGCTCATGAAGCGTTTCTTCCCTCTTCCCCAGCTCTTCATGGGAATTCCATTTGGCGCAACGGCCCCTTTCATGGCCTGGGTCCAGCTCACGGGCCACTTTTCGTTTCCGGGGATCGAGATCGCCCTGGCCGGCCTTTTCTGGGCTACGGCCTATGATCTCATCTATGCGGTGGCGGACCTTCCGGACGACCGGAAGGCCGGCATCCGG
>DAIBSV010000271.1 GCA_027415455.1 Nitrospirota bacterium
AGAGAGTCCATGTGCGGAAGAATGACCCAGACCCGGCCGGTCCGGGATTACGCGCTCCTCTTCGACGCCACTCCGGTTCCCGGACTCTCTTTTGCTCCCCGATACAATCTGGCACCCTCCCAGAAGGCCCTGGCGATCCGCCTGGAGCTCCCCTCGGGGAGGCGCGAGCTTTGGGCGCCGACCTGGGGGCTCGTTCCCCATTGGGCCCGGGAAAGAGGGACAGTCGCTCCCATCAATGCCAGGATAGAAACGGTGGGGACCCGTCCGATCTTCCGGGAGGCTTTCAGAAGACGGCGATGTCTCGTCCCCGCAGACGGATACTTCGAATGGCAGGCTCTCTCCGGTGGAAAGACCCCCTGGTATTTCCGGAGGGCCTCGGGAGAGCCGCTGGCGCTGGCAGGGCTCTGGGACTCTTGGAGAAGTCCGGCCACGGGCGAAATTCTGGAGACCTTCGCCGTTCTCGTCCGCCCCGCCTCCCGGGAGGTCCGCTTCGTCCATGATCGGATGCCGGTTCTTCTGGGCCGGGAGGAGGAAAAAGACTGGCTGGACCCTTCCCGGATTCCGGGAGAGGCTTTTTTGTCGCGACTCTCCGATCGGGAGCCGAAGGACCTTGTCGCCTACGAGGTCGGCCGCGGGGTCAATTCTCCCAGGAACGAGGGACCGGCTCTGATTCTTCCCTGGGGACCAGGCCCGCCGTGAAAGCCTCATTTCTTCCAGGTGCCTTCTGGACGGTATTTTCAGATCCATTGGAATGTCCCTCAGACTCTCTTCCGATCCGGCAACCTTGCCGTCCCTGTCAAAGAGCCCGGGAAGGGGTACACTGTCTATGAAAGAAAATACATAAAGACAATACGGGTCGGTCCGGAGCGTCATGTGCACGAGAGTTCCCTGCTCATCAGAAAATGGCAGGGTGTTGGGAATGCAACTCGATCCGGAGAAGGGGACGGAAGGACCCGTCGGAAGGAAAGGAGAGGGGCTATGGAGACGATCGGAATGGACAGGCAACTCCGTTCCCGCTATCGGGGCTGTCTTCTGGCCGGAGCGGTAGGGGATGCTCTCGGCGCTCCGGTCGAAATGATGTCATGGCCGGAAATCCAAAAGGCGTTCGGGGAGTCCGGGATCACCGACCTCACTCCTGCCTATGGAAAAATCGGCTCGATTACAGACGATACCCAAATGACTCTTTTCACCGGGGAGGGAATCCTGCGGAGCCTCTCCCGAAGCCGAAACCGGGAGATCGGAGATCCCTACCGGATCCTTCGGCGCTCCTATCTCCGCTGGCTCGTGACGCAAGGCGAACTCCCACCGGAGGAGACGCTTCCGCTCGATCCAGGGTCGAGCTGGCTCTTCAGGCTTCCGGAGATGCACGCGGTCCGCCTCCCCGGGAATACCTGTCTGTCGGCGCTCCGCCTTCCGGCAGATCCAAAATCTCCACGACTGCGCGCCAACAACAGCTCCAAAGGGTGCGGAGGGGTGATGCGGGTGGCCCCGGTGGCTCTGGCAAACGCCTTCGGAGGGGATTCTTCCGGGGCGATCCATCACACCTTCTGGCTGGCGGGGAGGGTTGCAGAGCTCACTCACGGCCATCCGGCCAGCACGGCGTCAAGCGGGGCACAGGCCGTCCTTTTGCATCTCCTGCTTCATGGCCGGACTTTTCCGGAGGCGCTGGCTATGGCCGAGGGAATTCTGCGGGAATGTCCCGGAGGGGAGTTCGTCGCCGATCTTCTCGTGAAGACCCAATCTCTCGCGGCCTCCACTCTTGGGCCGATCGAGGCCATCCGGGAGATCGGGGAGGGATGGGTGGCCGAAGAGGCGCTGGCGATCGCCCTTTTTTCCTGCCTGAGGGGGATGACCCTGGAAGAGTCGCTCCTGCTCGCAGTGAACCATGGGGGCGACTCCGATTCGACGGGGGCGATTGCAGGGAATCTTATGGGAGCCCGGATGGGCGAAGAGGCGATTCCGGGAAGATGGCTGTCCCGTCTCGAGCTTCGTGAGGCGATTCAAAAGATGGCCGACGATCTGTTTGATTTCCCCCACTGGCCCCGGGAAGATGTCGCGGAAAGTGGCTGGAGTCGCTATCCTCCCTTTTAGGGTCCGGTCAGCAGGAGGAGAGGATTCCCGGGGGGATGGGGAAATGGCTCCGGAAGCTTGGGCGACCTGCCATCCTTTATCAGAAAAACGCCGTAAAACTCCGGACTTCAGGCCGGAGATATAAGGCGTGCTTTGGTGTG
>DAIBSV010000272.1 GCA_027415455.1 Nitrospirota bacterium
AGGCGATCGCGGTCACCGTCTGACCCTTGAGATTGGCAATCGCAGTCGGAGTCGTGCAGGAGGGTGTGGCAGTACAGGTGAAATAGGATCCGGTCGTGGTCATCCCCACGATCTCGGGAGTGGTTGAGGCTCCGCTATAGGTCAGGAGGGAGGAGGCGGTCACTGTTGTCTTGGTTCCTGACCCCGTGCTGGAACATGATGTGTATGGTTCATAAAAGACCCCTGCCAACGTGGCAAAGAAAACAGTTCCGGGAGTTGTAGTCCCGGGAATCACCGCAAGGGACAGGATGGCCGATCCGCCACCGGAAACGCATTGAGCCTGGGTCGGAGCCGCGGAGGAGACGGTGGCGTCATAAATGTTGCCGCTCTTGTCCCCGAGGAAGAGGGTGTTTGTCGACCCAGATGTGACCGCCGCCACGGCGGTCACTCCCGCAGCTCCTTGGTAGGTTGAAGAAGAGCATGCGGTTGTGCCGTCGGGAATGTAGCAGTTCCCCGGGGGGGCTGCCTCGAGAGGGACAAGAGACCCCGTCTGGCCCGTGGGAAGAGGGGCTGTGGCGCCGGAGAAGTTAGTGGCGGAGGTGCAGCTTCCCAAAACAAGAAGAATTCCGAGGAAGAGGGAGAGGGCAGACACCGGTCCCGATTTCCTGATCATGGAGGACTGAGAGCTTTTTCCCCGGCTCTCTTGTCCGTCGATCCCCGACAGATTCCGTGTTCGCTCCGATTCGTTTGATCCGGCCATGATCCTATTCTTTATTCACGGTGTAGGCGGTGATGTTGTTCCCATAGGTGCCCGAGGGAAGACCGAAACAGGCGGGGCCCGGCAATGAGACCGAGGAGATCCCGTTTTCCCCTATGAAGACCTCCGGGGTGTTCAGTGTTCCGGCGGACGAGTTGGGAAAGGCCGCGATCGCGTCCGGATTGATGAGGTCGCAATTGTAGTAGGCGTTGTTGAACTGGTTGACCGAGACCCCCGTGGGAGTTCCCGTCGCGGGGCCGGAATAGGTCAGGACATACTGCGTGACGGTCGTGTTTCCGGCGTTGGTAACGTCCATGAAGGTGCAGGGCCCGATGGTGCAGTAGTTTGAAGTCCCGGTCTTCCCGACGAAGAGGGCGATCCCCGAGGGGTTGATCAGTTCTGTTCCAGTATAGTTCCCGATCGAGGTCAGCACGCCGTTCGTTCCGACCTGGTAGAAATAGATTCGGCTCGTGTTGACCCCGATCGCTACGACATAGACGATCGGATACTGGGGATCGGCGCCGATGGCGGTGATCTGAGGCGAGGTGTCGACGAGACCGGGGAGGGTTCCCTGGGAGGTGCATGTGGGGGAGGTCCCGGTCGTGCAGGTGAAGTATGTGGCGCTCGGGGTCACACCGACGATAAGGCCATTAATATAAGTAATAGAGCCTGTCAAGGACGTACTGATAGTTGAAGAGGAGAAGGTTAAAGATGAGCATGCTCCCGATGAGGTGAGCGTTCCTTTTAAAATACCCCCCGAAGTCGTGTAGAAAAGCAGAGGAGCTGTTAACGAGGGGACGACAGCGAGAGCGGTGATGGGAGGGGAAGAAGTGCTTGAACCACAGGAACTTGGTGCTGAAGAAGGAAGTGTTGGGGTTGGAGAAGCAGAATAGATATTTCCCCCATTATCCCCCCAATACAGGACATTGGTCGGCGTAGTAGTTCCGAAGGTTACAGCCGCCAGGGCAGTGATGGCGTTGGCTCCAGTGTAGGGTGAAGCGCAGGTGGTATTGTCCTGAATATAGCAATTCGCCGAAGAAAGATCGGCCGCCTCAATGGACCCGGTCTGCCCGTTCGGGAGCGGGGGAGGGGGGCCCGAGGAGTTCGACCCTCCCCCGCAGGCGGACAAGACCAGGAGCCCCAGCCCAAGGATTCCCGAGAGAACCTTTCTTTCCGATATCGACTTTCCGATTGTCTCCGTCACGCAGACCTCATTCCTTTGATTCCCGGGTTCGCTCGTCTCTCTCCAGCCACTTTCATATTCTTCTTCTCTTCATTCTTTTGGCTCATGCCGTGACTCTTTCTCACGGGAATCCCGGGTAGCCCGTTGTGCCGCCTCCGGAGCCGTTTCCTGAGCTCAGGGTCGGATTGATCACGTTGATCGTGAAAGTCGGGGCGATGTTCCCCGAAACGGTCGTCGCGTTATTGTACCCCAGGAGATTGCCGTTGTTGACCTGCGACAGATAGAGAATATTCCCGGGCGGGGC
>DAIBSV010000273.1 GCA_027415455.1 Nitrospirota bacterium
CGGGGAGATGGCAGGAAGGAATCCCCTTCCTTTCCGCTTTTGCGGCGAGCGAAGCGAGAGGGAGGGGAGGATGTCAACTCAAGATCGGAAGTCCGGATGTAAGCGAACCGGAGAGCCTAAAGGCGTTTCATGGATTCTGTTTGTCCAACCCCGGGATACGCCTTGCCAACCCGGGAAGGACGAAGTCTCAAGGCATTTTTTCAACAAATGCCGTTTTCTGTGTGCCATGAATCGGCTATTTGGCTCAATAGTGATAAGGCATTGGTCGATCAGCAGAATTTCATTCTTCATTGCGTACACGTGACGATGTTCTTCGTCGATGCGACGAGGCAAGAAGCCTGAGAGAGTGTGCCTGAAGGTGGCTTATTTCCAGGATGATATGATTTCGATCATGACGTCCTCTCTCCCATTATGAAATAATGACCGAACAAGAGTGGGTCTTTGGGGGCTCCATGATGAGAGTCAATGCCCGACCAAGACGTCTATCAGCAATCTGTCGAGCCGGAACAGAGGGGGAAAGTCCAATGTTCCTTAGTGTGAAGAGGAAATCGTGTGGTGAAAAAGGTTTTTGGGTGCGGGATGATCGTCTGGCTTTTCGTTTTCTCCTCTTCTATGGCCCAAAGCGCAACGAACGGGCCGGCTGTCCCGACCTCCGTGCCGTCGTCGCCTCCTTCCGCGCCAACCCCTCAGACGAAGACCCCACCCACCCTTCCTTCCAGAAATTCGGAGTCCCGTGGGACGTCGCAGCCACTGATCCCGGCCCAGCATCACCCGCTCTCCCTCAACGGGCCGGACGCCCTTGCCGCCTACCGTCACTCCTGGAACCCGCTCACATCCGGACCGGATCTCATGCCCCAGGCCGACACCCTTCCGGAGGGGGAGTTCAACGTCCGTTTCTTCATGTACGGGCGTTTCACCCAGGCCCAGTACTCCGATTCCGGGGGGATCACGGGGCTTCCGCCCGGCTATAGCCAGACCCAGCTCCTTGACCTCTTCGCCATGTTCTATGGGCTCGACCTGAACACCGAACTGGTCTTCCTTCCCTCGGTCGTCACCACCTTTTCGACCCAGAACGGGACCTCGCTGAACGGCTCAGGCCTGAATGATCTCACCTTCGGGATCAAGCACCGATGGATCATCCAGGATCCCTTCACCGGGCGGCCGAGCTTCACCACCGCCTTCCTCGTGACGCTGCCAACCACCTCCTGGCTGGGGACCCCCGTCCCCGTGGGGGGCCTCCCTCCCATCAACGTTGTTCCTTCCACCCATTTTGGAACCCCGGCCTTCACCGGGATCGCCATGCTTCGCAAGAACGTGAAGCCCCTTCGCCTGATCGGAGACCTTTACTACACCCTGTCGGTTCCGGGGACAATCTCCGCCACGGCCGGGGATGCCCCGGCCTTTTCCCAGTTTGGAGACCTGGTTCAGTATCGGCTCGGTGTCGAGGATGTGGTGGACGACAAGAGCGGTCTGGGCTTCATTCTGGAGATCGCCGGTCTGTCGGGTCTCCCCTTTTCGATTGACGGTCTTCCGGTCAACACCCACCCGTCCACCTTCAATCTTGTTGGAGTCCAGCCCACGATCGAGTACAACCTCACTCCCCGTCTCGCCGCCTCCTTCGGGGTCCTCTTTCCCGCTTTCGGCAACAACGAGTACCTGGCGACCACCCCCAATTTCTCCCTCTGGTACTACTTCCAGGGAGGCCAAGACCACCTCCTTCCCCGATAGGATTGTTGTCCGCTTCTCGGGGCCCCTTTCCGGAGGTCGGCCCGGCCTTGACGATTCCTCTCGCCCGATGGTGTAAAATAGAAGAGGGATTTGAAAAGGATTCTGCCGGTCCGAAAGATCATGTCACACGATGGGAAGGGGTTCATCCCATGAAACATCAAGGCGCCCGTCTTTTTCTAGCGGGTATGTTTATCATGCTTCCCCTTTTTTTCGCAGGATGCCAAACCTCGCCGGCCGTGACTTACGTTCCTCCTGCCCCGGGAATCCCGACCCAGCGGGGGATTCCCATCGGGGGCATTGTCGCCGATATCGAGAAGCTTCTCCACGACATCAGTCTTCGGGGCGGTCAGAAGGTCCGTGTCGCGGTGATCCGCTACACGACGCCGTCGGGAACGTCCCGGACCTTCGGCCGCTATCTCTCACAGAAAATTGGAGAGCGCCTGTCTTCTGACTCGGGTATCCTCCTCATCG
>DAIBSV010000274.1 GCA_027415455.1 Nitrospirota bacterium
CTCTATCCCCATCTTTTTCCCACCGCGGCCTCGGCCGGGGGGTTGGCCCGTGCGGTTTTCCTGACCGTCGCCATCGGAGCCGCCCTTGCCACCCTCCTGATCCTCATCGTTCCGGATGTGTCCACCCCCTCCAACCCGGTTCCCCCCCGAAACGCTTCGGCAGGAGTGGTCTCTCCTCCGGACTCTCATCGGCATCAACGCCCTGAACGGAATCTCGCTCGGTCTCTATGCCCCTCTCATGGCCTACTGGTTTTCCGTCCGATTCCACAAAGGACCGGACGCCATCGGGATCGCCATGTCCGGCGGCTATCTCCTCGCGGCGATTCTCTCCTACCTCGCAAGCCGGCTTTCCTCCCGGTTCGGAACGGTCCCCACCGTCATTGCCGGACGAGGGACCGGACTTATTTTTACCCTTCTGATTCCTCTCATGCCGACATTCCCCCTGGCGGTTTTGGCCCATATCCTGCGGGTCGCCCTGAATCAGAGTACGATCGGGGCCCGGCAGGCCCTGTCGATCGGACTCGTGGGAGAGGACCGGCGGGGAATGGCCGCAAGCCTCCACAATGTGTCCATGCAGATCCCCCAATCGCTCGGGCCTGTGGCAGGAGCCGCCCTCCTCGCCCATGGTTTTCTGGGACTTCCCTTTTTCCTCGGAGCCCTTCTTCAGGGCGCCTACCTCGGACTCTACTACAAGGCCTTCGCCCGCCATGATCCTTCTTCCGAAAGACAGGTCTAGCCGATTCTCCGGATGGACATGTTCCGTCCAAAAACCGTCTCTTTACGGCGAAGGATCATTCTCTGGAGGAGATTTCCCATGAGACGATTGCCGGTCATTATCATTTTTCTCCTGCCTCTCTATTTCTTCTCGGAACCACAGGCCCCCGCTCCTTTGCTGACCTCTCGCTAAAAAAGGGGATTCCTGTAAAATACGGAAACTGGACCTTCAAGACCCTGGTCACCATAAAAGGCGTCCAGGGCATTTCCCCCCGGAGCATTATCTTCAACGACTGCCTCACCGCCCATCATAGGGTCCCGGCCAGGCTGACAAAAAACTGCTCCATAACGACCCGATCGATCGCCGGAAAAACCCTTTCCTATACGATGTCCTGCGCCAGAGGGATCTCCCGGGCCCGATTCACCTACGAGAAGCGCCATCTGATCGGGACGATCGAGACGCGCCTCAAGACTCCAGAAGCTCTGACCGTCGTAGAACGGATCCAGGGCCACGACACCGGCCCCTGCCACCCCTCCTGATCGTTCAACCGGGTGACAAAAAGTCCTAAAAAAGCCGGGGAACAACATGCGTTCCCCGGCTCCGAAAGAGGGCGAAGTGGAAGTGGAGGGTCAGGCGTGGGTCGGATAGTCGATATACCCCTTGACGCCCCCCATATAAAAGGTCGACTGGTCCGGAGCGTTGAGGGGAAGCTTTCTTTTGAAGCGCTCCACGAGATCCGGATTGGAGATGAAGGGAACCCCGAAGGCCACCAGGTCGGCCAGGCCAGATGAAATGACCCGGTTGCCGCTTTCCCGGTCGAACCCCGTGTTCGTCATGAGGATTCCCTTGAAGAGCGGACGGAAATGCTCGGTCACATTGACGACCATGTTCGGGATTCCCGAGACATCGGCCGCCTTCTCGCGAAGATGGAGATAGGCCAGTCCGGTTCCCGACAGACGACCGATCACCGCTTCGTACAAACGCTTCGTGTCCGAGTCGGGAGGAATGTTCCAGGTGTTGGCCGGAGAGAGCCTCACCCCCACACGATTCCGTCCGATCGCCCCTCCGACTCCGTCAACGATCTCCATCAGGAAGCGCGACCGGTTTTCGATGGATCCGCCGTATTCGTCTGTCCTGTGGTTGGCGGAATCCCGAAGAAACTGCTCGATCAGATAGCCGTTGGCCCCATGCACCTCCACGCCGTCGAATCCCGCCTCCCGGGCGTTCTGGGCTCCGCGGACAAAATCCCGGACAACGTCCCGGACCTCCGCCGTCGACAGCTCGCGGGGCACGACGGTTTTTTTGAGTCCCAGAGGCGTATAGGCCTCCGTTTCGGGATTGATGGGAGAAGGGGCGACAGGAAGGTCTCCTCCATAAAAATCGGGATGAGAGACCCTTCCGACATGCCAGAGCTGGAGAAAAATCGTTCCTCCGCGCTCATGAACGGCCTTCGTCACCCGCTTCCATCCCTC
>DAIBSV010000275.1 GCA_027415455.1 Nitrospirota bacterium
GAGCTTCGGAAAGCCAAATATGCCGACATTCTCTCCGGGCTCCCGACTGTCTCCTATCTCCGGGGAGAGGCTCGTCTCGAAAACGCCCGGGAGGTCCGGATCCGGACAAAGGAGGGCGGAGAGAGCGTCGTCGCGGCCGACCGCATCCTGATCGCGACCGGATCCCGTCCCCAGATTCCTCCGATTCCCGGACTCTCGGGAACCCCTTTCTGGACCTCGACGGAGGCTCTCTTTTCGGAGACGATTCCCCCGCGTCTGATCATTCTCGGGGGAGGGTTCGTGGCCGCCGAGATCGGACAGTCCTTCCAGCGGCTGGGTTCCCGGGTGACGGTCGCGATGCGGGGAGCGCACCTCCTGTCGCGGACCGACCCCGACTTGGGGCGGGATCTGCAGGGCTTTCTCGAGGCGGAAGGAATGCGCTTCCTCACGAAAACGGTCCCTCAAGAAATCCGATATACGGACGGTCGCTTCCGGGTCGTCACCGAGAGGGAGACCATTGAGGCGGAACACCTGCTGGTCGCGACCGGACGGATCCCCAACACGGACTCCCTGAACCTGGACGTCCTCGGAGTTGCAACCGATCCTTCCGGGGCGGTGGTGGTCAACGATCGTCTCGAGACCTCCCTTTCCGGCGTCTATGCCGTCGGAGACTGCACCACACTCCCGAAATTCGTATACGTGGCGGCAGCCTCCGGAACCCGGGCGGCCACCAACATGCTTGGAGCGGGACAGGCCACACTCGATCTTTCCGTCCTGCCGGAGGTAATTTTCACCGACCCCCAGGTGGCCATTGTCGGTCTCACGGAAGAGGCGGCCACCCAAAAGGGCCTCTCTGTCGAGACGCGCACCCTGCCCCTCGACCAGGTCCCCCGGGCCCTGGCGAACTTCGACACCCGAGGATGGATCCGTATGGTGGGGGAGAAAGACTCCGGGCGTCTCCTGGGAGTCCAGATCCTGGCTCCGGAAGCGGGGGAGATGATCCAGACCGCCGCACTGGCGCTGTCGGCCGGACGGACCGTCGACGAGATCGGGGGACAGCTCTTCCCCTATCTCACCATGGTGGAAGGCCTCAAGCTCTGTGCCCAGTCCTTCCGGAAAGAGGTCGGTATGCTTTCCTGCTGCGCGGGATGAAAAGAAGGGGAATCAGGAGGAAGGGGATGGGACTGTCGATCGGAAGCGTGGCGAAAAGAGTGGGAATCAGCGTTGACACTGTCCGGTTCTATGAAAAAAAAGGGCTCCTTCCCCTGGCCCCCCGAAGGGAATCGGGTTATCGGGACTACCCGGAAGACACCGTCCGCAGGCTCCGCTTCATCCGGAACGCCCGGGAAATCGGCTTCACCCTAGACGAGATCCAGGGCCTTTTGTCTCTTCGGAGTGACGGAGATTCGGCGTGCGGGGAGGCGCAAAAGCTCGCAAGCGAAAAACTTTCCGAGGTCCGGGAAAAGATCAGACGTCTCCGGTCGATGGAGGAGGCGCTCGTCAGCCTCGTCGACTCCTGCGACGCGTCGGACGAGTCCCTGTGCCCCATTCTGGACCTTCTCGACAACCTCCACGGAAGACCGTGACCGGACGGGACGAAAATCCGCGGGGAACGGGTTTCTTTGTTGACAGAACCGCCCCACCTTCCCATAATGAAACCTTGTTCCGAACCCCGGCCAGTGGTGCCTATACGGCGCGTTCCCCTGAATTTTTCAGATTCCTTGTCGATGGCCCTGTGGTAGGGGAGAATGAGGTGGCAGGCATCGCTGATCCGAAGGTTGCGATCGACCGAGACGCCCCGCTTCGTCAGCATTTCGCGCTCCTCGACCAGGGCGTGGGGATCGAGGGCCACCCCGTTTCCGATGACGCAGAGCTTGTCCGCATGGAGAATCCCCGAGGGGATCAGATGGAGGATAAACTTTTCCCCGTCTGAGACGATGGTGTGGCCGGCATTGTGTCCCCCCTGGTAACGGACGATGACGTCGGCGCGATCGGTCAGAAGATCGACAATCTTTCCTTTGCCCTCGTCACCCCACTGGGTGCCCAGGACGATCAGGTTCGGCATGCTTGGTAAGGCTCGCTTTTTAAATGATGGGCCGGTCCGGCGCGGATCTGGTTTCCAGTGTTTTTGCCGGGGTTCGGAACAAGGTTTCATTATGGGAAGGTGGGGCGGTTCTGTCAACAAAGAAACCCGTT